>NZ_DJUM01000020.1:94200-116888 GCF_002440475.1 Exiguobacterium sp. UBA6282
ATCATCTCATCACCTCTGTTCGACTATTCCCGTTTTAATCAGGACTAGTCGTATAAAAACAAAAAAGAGAACGTCCCGAATGGACGTTCCCTTCTATTTAAGACGTCAAGCGTTGACAATTCGCACAACGTCCATAGATTTCAAATTTATGATCTTCGACTTCAAAACCAGTCTCTTGAGCGGGTGAAATCCACTCCATCGGGCAGACATTCAACGTCTCCGTCTTGCCACAGATTCGGCATATCAAATGATGATGGTGATGACCGGAAGCACAGGCAGCCCGATATTTCATCTCACCGTCTAATTCCGTCACTTCTAATAAGTCGATTTCCGAAAAATCATTCAAGTTTCGATAAATCGTATCATAACTTAACGAAGGATGAGACGTCCGGAGAGCTTCTGCCACTTCCCGCGCACTGACATACCGATTCACTTCAAACAGATACGATAGCAAATCCAGACGTTTCGGTGTTATTTTAAACCCAGAAGCCTTCATTCGTTCACGCGCTTGTTCGATGTTCGTCTTCATGTGTTTTACCTCCTATCCAAAAACGTTCTAATAGCATGACGATGATCAGTTCGAGCACGGCAAGTAGGACAATCATTCCGCCGGGTGCTAAATCAAACTGATAAGCCAGGATGAGTCCAAGTACTGTTGCAATCTCACCGAAGATGATAGCTAAAAAGATCGTCGTCTTAAAACTTTTTGCAATTCGAAGTGCTGCCGCAACCGGCAACGTGATTAAGCTCGAGACAAGTAAAATCCCGACGATTCGCATACTAATCGCGATCACAAGCGCAACGACGATCATAAAGAGAATGTGAACTAAACGAAGTCGGATTCCCGAGACACGTGCTTGTTCCTCGTCAAATGAGAGGAACAACAATTCCTTATAAAAGGCAAAGACGAAGATGACGACCACGACCGTCACGATAAGAATCGTGTACACATCCGTTAAGGCAACAGCCGAAACCGTTCCAAATAAGAAGGAGACGAGATCCATTGAAAAGCCGTTCGCAAGACTAATGAATGTCGCACCGAGCCCCATCCCTGTTGCCATGATGATCGGAATCGCGAGTTCTTGAAAATGCTTATATTTAGCGCGCAACCAATCAATCGTCAGTGCCGCGATGACCGACGTCACGATTCCTAAGTACAGTGGATTTAAGTCCGCTAATTGCGCGACCATACCAGAAATCAAGAGACTGAGTGCAATCCCAGCTAACGTGACGTGCGAAAGTGCATCTGCGATCAGGCTCATCCGCCGGACGACGACGAACGAGCCAATCAATGGGGCCGTGAATCCAATTAAAATGGCAGCTACTAAAGCATACTGTAAAAATTTTAACGTCATGAATGCTTCGATCATTGGACACTCTTCCCTTCGTGAACGAGGACACGTCCCGGAACTGGATAGAGGGAGCGGATCGTCTGTTCATCTAGTTCCCAATACTCTTTAATGCCACAGTTACAACCTAAACGTCCATCGACCAAATGAATGACATCCGTGACGAGTTTGCTGACGAAATGGATATCATGTGTCACAAGGACGAACGTTCGCCGTTTATCTCGACGCAGTTCTTCAAGAATTTCATAAAATTCTTTCACGTATCGCTGATCGACACCAACAGTTGGTTCATCTAAAATCATTAAGTCTGGATCGTTGACGAGCGCACGCGCGATGAAGACGCGTTGTTGTTGACCGCCGGACAAGTCGCCGACTTTTGAATCACGGCGTTCCCACATTCCGACTGTTTCAAGGGCAGTCCGTACTTTGTCTCGATCATCGCGTGACAAACGACGAAAAAGTCCTTTTTTAGCATACAACCCCATCTCGACGACTTCTGCGACAGTTACCGGGAAACCCGAGTTAAACGAAGCTGCTTTTTGCGAGACATAGCTGATTCGCCACCATTCATTGAATTGCGATTGGGGTTGTCCGAATAAGCGAATCGTTCCTTTCGGTTGCAATAAACCTAAGATACATTTGATCAGCGTCGATTTCCCAGATCCATTTTCCCCGACGATTGCTAAGAATTGTCCTTGTTGAACCTGAAACGAAACTTGATTCAATACCCGGCGATCTGGATAATCATAGCTGACTTGATCAATCTCGATGATTGGTGTTTCCATTTATTTTCACTCCTTCCGTTTTCGTAAAACGGAATAGTTACGTCTTAATCAACTGTCTTATTATAGCGTTCGCTAATTATTGGTGCAACTCTAGCAACTTCCTATCCTCCTTTGAAAATAATCAAGGTACAATAAAGACAGAAACTAGCTGTTTCCGGCTTGTTCAGGAAGGGAAATCTTTTAATGCACGCATCGCAGAGAGGAGTCGAGGTCACTTGAAACAAGAACTTGCAGTTATCGATATCGGTTCCAACTCAATTCGTTATGTCATCTTCCATCCGATCGCTTCTGGTCGTTACATCGAGAAGATTAACATTAAAGTCGTCGCGCGTTTATCTGCTCATATCAATAAAGACGGAGCACTTGACGACGCAGGCATCTCGTTACTCGAAGAAACGTTACATCGATTTTACGAAGTCGGTGTCACCCATGAGGTCGAGGAGACGATTTGTGTCGCGACCGCTGCTATTCGTAATGCGACGAATCGAGAAGCAATTGTTAAATCCGTTACTGAAAACACACCTTTTTCCATTCAGGTTCTAACAGACGAACAAGAAGCATACTATGGTTATTTTGCTATCATCAATTCGACCTTCCTGACAGATGGGTTTTCTGTCGACATCGGCGGTGGTTCCATGGAAGTCACCTTGATCGAAAATCGCGAGATGGTAGCGTATCATAGCTTTCCATTTGGCGCCGTCACATTGACACGGCAATTCGTTTCCGACGAGACACTTAGTGCAAGTGATAAGAAGAAGTTGGTGAAATTCTTACGGGAACAATTCGAATCGATACCATGGCTAAGTGATAAAAAGCTTCCTTTAATCGGTGTCGGTGGTTCTGCCCGAAACTTCGTTCGTATCCATCAATCCAATCAGGATTATCCGCTTCGGAGCGTTCATCAATATCAAATCAAGGCGAAGGAACTCGCGAAGATGGTCGATGATCTGGAAGGGAAATCAGCGAAACAGCTATCGAAAATCGAAGGGTTATCAAAGGATCGAATCGATATTTTCCTGCCGGCATTGATTGCGATCCAAGGGTTAGCTCAACACATCGAAGCGGAAGAATTCATCATGAGCAATCTCGGTCTTCGTGAAGGTCTTGTTTACGAGTTCGACGTGCAGGACGAAGCATACCGCCGGATTGAAAACGTACGTGAGCAGAGCCTCTATCAGCTTGAAAGTGATTATAAGGTCAATCGTGATCGTGCGTCGTATATCGGAACACTTGCTAAATCGATGTACCGTCAACTCGTCACGTTAGACCTGGTATCAGAACGAGCGTCCGATTTACGCCTCCTCGATTCCGCAAGTCGTTTGTTTTATTGCGGTCAATACATTAATCCGGACACGCGATCAGACCAGACGTTTTATTTGTTGACGAACACCGAAATGAATGGCATGACGCATAAGGATCGCGTTGCACTCTCCCTTGTCAGCTCCTATTCTTCAGCGAAACGGATGCAACAATTAGCAAAGCCGTTCAAAGAATGGTTCACGGAAGAATCACTGGACCGCTTCGACTTACTCGGTTCTTTACTCAAGTTAAGCCATGCCCTCGACGTGACGGAACGAAAAGCTGTCGATCATTTGGAACTGTTCCTTAAAAAGGACCAACTCCAATTCGTCCTCGATACAGGCGATCACGATTATGGATTTGAAGTCGAAAAAGCCGAAAAACAAAAGAAACACCTGGAACGAATCATTGATTGTACGATTACCTTCGAAACGAAAGGAGATCTTCCTTCATGAAGCTCGACATACCGGAACATTTCAATAATCGTGAGCTCAGCTGGCTCCAGTTCAACGAACGTGTACTGGGTGAAGCTTTTGACACACGCAATCCATTAATGGAACGTTTTAAGTTTCTCGGTATCTTTAGTTCCAATTTAGACGAGTTCTATATGGTAAGGGTCGGTGGCTTAAAGGATGAAGTGCTCGCTGGGTTCAATAAACCGGAAAATAAACAACAGATGACACCTAAACAACAGTTACGTGCGATCGCGTTGAAAACAAAAGAGTTAGTCGATCGGCAATACGAAGCATTTCAAGCAATCAATCAGACGTTATCAGATGAAGGCATTACATTCTTAAAATACGACGCCCTGACTTCAGAACAAACGACCTATGTAAAATCCTTTTTCCGTGAACAAGTCTTTCCGGTACTCACGCCTGTTGCTGTCGATGCCTATCGTCCGTTCCCGATGTTGTCTTCAAAATCACTTAACATCGCAACGGTTCTTGAAGCAGAAGACGGGACGAAACGAAATTTGGCACTCGTACAAGTACCTGCTGTTTTACCGCGATTCGTCGATTTACCGGTAGAAGATGACGAGACGACGGCTGTCATTTTACTCGAAGACGTCATCATCGCCTTCATTGACAGTTTATTTAAAGGCTATCGCGTGTTGTCTGCCATGCCATTTCGGATCACCCGGAATGCCGACCTTCCGTTTCACGAAGAAGGGACACACGATTTATTGAAGTTAATCGAAAAGGAATTAAAAAAACGGCGTTGGGGGGTAGCAATTCGACTTGAAGTCCAAAAAGCTGCCATCAATACTGAACTACTCAACATGCTACGTGATGTACTTGATTTGCAGGAACGCGATATCTTTGCTGTAGATGGTCCGATTGATTTGACGTTCTCCTTCGCCTTCTACAGTCAAATCGGTGTTGAATATGATCATTTGATCTATCAGACGATCATGCCGGTCGACCCACCCGCACTCGATAGTTCAAAAAATCTGTTCAATCAATTACTGGAACGCGACTATCTCTTGCATCATCCGTATCATACGTTTGATCCTATCGTCCGGTTCATCGTCCAAGCGGCTAATGATCCGAACGTCCTTGCCATCAAACAAACCCTTTACCGCGTATCTGGTGACTCACCGATCATTAAAGCCTTAAAAACAGCAGCCGAGAACGGGAAACAGGTCACTGTCCTCGTCGAACTCAAAGCTCGATTCGATGAGGCAAAGAACATCGAGTGGGCAAAGCAGCTAGAAAAAGCCGGCGCTCATGTCATCTACGGATATAGTGATTTAAAGACACACTCGAAGATCACGCTCGTCGTCCGACTCCACGAAGGAAAGATTCAGCGTTTCGTCCATCTTGGTACCGGCAACTATAATGATTCGACGGCGAAACTATACACGGATGTCGGATTATTGACGGCTCGAGAAGAAATCGCCGAAGATGCGACAAACTTCTTTAACTGGTTGTCCGGATACGGGGAACAACCCGAATGGAACGTCATCCAAACTTCACCGAACGCGATGCTTGAGAAGTTCCTGTCATTGATTGATGAAGAAATCCATCATCATCAAAAACACGGAAACGGTCGAATCGTCGCCAAGATGAATAGTTTAACGGAGAAAGACATCATCTTACGTCTCTATAAGGCATCGCGCGCCGGTGTACAAGTCGAACTTATCGTTCGTGGCGTCTGTTGTCTGCGTCCTGGCATTCCAGGTGTTTCGGAGAACATTCGCGTCATCTCGATCGTTGATCGTTATTTGGAACATTCACGCATCTTCTACTTCCATCACAACGGGCAGGATTTGATGTATGGGTCAAGTGCTGACTGGATGACACGCAACATGCGAAAACGGATTGAAATCTTGTTCCCGATTATGGACGAAGAACATAAACAATATCTAAAGGATTGTCTCGCCCTCGCCCTTGCTGATAATGTCAAAGCGCGTGAGCAGACAGCCGCTGGATCCTATTATTACGTTAAAGACGGAAAACAGAGCTGCGAATCACAGTTGCTGATTCTAGATTATACGAGCGGCAAATTAAAACAAAAACCAATTTTTACAGCTCCATTGAAACAAAAGTGGATCACAATCGAAAAGAAGGATGACAAAGTCATTCTTGATCAAAATGCCACCTGACATTTAAGATATACTTTACTTCAAATGCTGATTACAGCAGAAAGGACGAAATGTATGCTTCAGCAAATCTTGTTATCCCTTCTCGCAGGCGTCATCTGCGGAGTCGTGTTCACCGCATTGAAATTACCAATCCCTGCTCCACCCGTTTTCCCAGCCGTCGTCGGGATCTTTGGTGTCTTCCTTGGGATGAAAATCTATCTGTTTTTAGTAGAACGCTTTTTCTAATCTAAATGAAAACAGTTCTCTTTACTGCCAGCGCAGATAGAGAACTGTTTTTTTGATTCTTTTAAGGTTTTAATGATTGGATGATCAGTCATACGAGCTCTGCTTGAATAGAAAAAGCTTTTACTCACTCTCTTCCGTCGCCGCCGCCGTATCCATAGCATGCAACATCCGTTGATGTAACCACCGGTGACATGTCGGACACACCGTCTGGTATCCTTCTGATGTCAAATGCCATTCGAGTAACGACTGCCTAGACTCCTCACAATGAACACATTGACGCGCAATTTGTTCTAGATGATTTCGCTCCTTGAAGCGCTCGATTCGACGTTGTTTAGATTGTTCGAGTGTCAGCACATCGGTTTCGAAATACCCATACTGCCATGAATCAAGCAGACGTGTGCGAAACGCGCTTTCGACTGGTCCGGTTTTAAGACTAAGTTGATCGAGTGGTCGTCCAAGTAACGGATGTCGTAAATCCACACTGATGAGATCAAGACATACATAAGATCCTTCCGAATCGTCAGCAACGGTCAACCAAAACGGATCCTCTGGACGTGTCGTATACTCCGTGAACAAGACTTCTGCATACGCAATGATTCCATCAGACGTCGCAAGAAATACTTCTTCTCCCTCTGCCAGATCTGCCGGCAAATAAAACGGTTCCTTTGTTTCATAATAGTGGACAACAGCTTGTCGTATCGCAAAATTAGTCTCATCGACGACGAGTATATGACACATCACTGACACCCCTTTATGAGTTATTCGACCGGTGCTCCTAGAATCGGTAGACGCCAGTCTGCATCAAATGCACCCGAACGTAACATATCGATTTCTTGTTTATACGGTGCTACTTTTTTCTTTGGATCGAGACCAATGTAAGGTGTCTCTAGAATTTTGGGTAAATGAGCCAGGGCAGGATGATGCACGACACGGTGTAAGGCATCAAATCCAATCTCACCAAAACCAATATTTTCGTGACGGTCTTTCCGCGCACCGCGGACATTTTTCGAGTCATTCACATGGATGACACCAAGACGATCCAGTCCGACGATTCGGTCGAATTGTTCGAGAACACCATCTAGGTCGTGCACGATATCGTATCCCGCATCATGCACGTGGCATGTATCAAGACAGACGGACAGACGATCATGATGTGTGACGCCTTCGATGATCTGAGCAAGTTCCTCGAAGGTTTTTCCGATTTCCGATCCTTTTCCAGCCATCGTCTCAAGCGCAATCTTCACCTGTTCTTCGCCTGTCAATACTTCATTGAGTCCTTCAACGATCCGTTTGATTCCAACCTCTTCCCCAGCACCTACATGCGCACCTGGATGCAATACGATGTGTCGTGCTTTCTCTAGAGCTTCTGCTCGTTTGATCTCAGCTCCTAAAAACGAAACCGCGAGTTCGAATGTCTCGGGTTTTGTCGTATTCCCCAGGTTGATGATATACGGTGCGTGTACGACGATTTCTTCAATTCCATTCGCACTCATATGTTGCAACGCTTCCGGAATTCGTAACTCTTCCATCGGCTTACGGCGTGTATTTTGAGGTGCTCCTGTATAGACCATCATCGTCGTTGCACCATAAGACGCTGCTTCCTCACTGGCACCTAACAGCATTTTTTTCCCCGAAACGGAGACGTGTGAACCTATTTTCATGTTGTTTTCCACCTTTCTCTTTTTACAGTGTACCAAATCTTGAAAACGACAAGACACCCGAAAAATGTTTTTTCATTTCACGGGTGTCATCAATGGAGTTATTTTGATTTGCGGGCGTTTTCTTTACGTTGCGCGCGACCGACACCACGTTGTTCTTTGATGCGTTCACGTTTTGCTGTTTCTTTCAGCTTATATTGATGTTTCTTCTTATAACCTGGTTTAACACGTTTTTTCGCTTTTGCTGCTTCACCCGAAAGGCGACTATGCGCTGTCTTCGAGACGGCAGTCTTCATGTGCGGCTTCGCACGGCGACGTTCTTTGACTTCGACGATTTGACTACCTTTGACATCGACGTTCGTAAATTGAATGCCACGGTCCTCTAAGCGATTGATCATACCGTTCTCGTGATCTTCAAACAGCGTGTACGCCAATCCATCTTGATCGACACGACCTGTCCGACCGACACGGTGAACGTAGAAGTCCAAGTCTTTCGGAATACCGTGGTTGATGACGTGTGAGACACCTGAAATATCGATTCCACGTGCAGCAAGATCCGTCACGATGACATACTGGTACTTCGCATCGTTGATTTCCTTGATCGCTTGTTTCCGGCGACGAGCCGGGAGATCACCGTGAAGAGAACCAACATTAAGTCCTGCTTCTAGGAACAAAGCTTCGACTTCGATTGCTTCTGCTTTTGTGTTCGTAAAGATCAGACAGATATAAGGGTTCAACGCTTTCGCGACTTTTAGCGTCAACTCTGAGCGCTCACGGTGCTTGACTGGAATCGTATGGTGAACGATTTTCTTCGCTGTCTGCTGTTTCGGATCCACATGGGCGTAACGCGGGTTGTTCATGTATTTTTTCAAAAACGGTTGCAATTTCTCAGGAATCGTTGCTGAGAAGACCATCATCTGAAGCTGTTCTGGAAGAGCTTGAGCAATCCGGTCAACTTCTGGCAAGAACCCCATATCGAGCATTTGATCCGCTTCATCGATGACGTAGTGCTTCACGAAATGCGGCTTCAATGCTTGTTCCTTGAATAAATCTAAAATACGTCCCGGTGTTCCGATGACGATTTGTGGCGAGACTTTAACACGACCAATTTGACGTTCGCGATCCATCCCACCTGTAATGAGACTCGTTTTGATGAAGTCAGGTTCTTTCACGAGTAACGATTTTAGTTCTTCATGGATTTGCCAAGCAAGTTCACGCGTCGGAGCAACGATGATCGCCTGTAATTCTTGAAGCTTCGGATCGACGTTTTGAACGATTGGAAGAAGGAACGATAACGTTTTTCCTGTTCCTGTTTGTGATTGACCGATGATATCGCGCCCCTTTACTGCAGCTGGGATGATCCGCGACTGAATGTCGGTCGGTTTTGTGATGCGGGCGTCATCGAGTGCTTCGATGACGAACGGGTGTAATTGATAATGGCTGAATCCATTCATGAATTGACACCGTCCTTTCCTTATTTGCTGAGGCATCTGCCTCTCGATTAGTTCAACATGGTTATGGGTCTACTACCGTCATACAGATAGGAGTACGTATAAAAACGATTTGGAATCTTTTTGTTTTTCGTATGAAGCTTCAATGCACTGAAGGCGACTTTCATCATCTCATCAGCACTCTGGACGACCGTCGCATCCATCGATTTCATGTCAACAGCTTCTAATATAGCACGATTCCCGTCTATGCCGACAATTATTTTTCCTTTGATACCTGCTTTTTTCAATGCTTCGAGGACACCAAGCGCGATATCGTCATTATGACAATAGACGGCATCAAACGGAATTCCTGACTCAATCACCTGCGTCATAACCTTTTCTGAAGTGATGGGGTCGTAATCCCCATTCACGGATTCGACAATCTGAAGTTCCGGCTCACGCTCAAGACCAGTCAAAAATCCTCGGTGTCGTTCATTCGTTGTATTGACGTTTGCTGTCCCTGCGACTTCAATGATATTGGCGGTAGCTCGTCCCGTCTGCTTGATACGTTCGTGTTTAATGAATGATGCAAGTTGTTCCCCAATCAATTGATTATTTGAAGTGATTGAACTGACGACTGCATCGGAACGAATCAATCGATCGATGGCAAAAACCGGAATCCCGGCACGAGCCGCTTCTTCTAATGTATTAGCGATATAGACGTCATCTAGTGTCGTCACGAAGATCGCATCGACTTTCATCCGAATGAACTCTTGAATCTGCTCCCGTTCATTGATGCGTGAGTTATGGGAAGTCGTGACGACCGCTTCGTATTTATTGATTTTTGCCTGCGTTTTAAACGCATCTACGAGCCGTTGTGCGAACTCATGCTTATCATTCACGATCGTAAATCCAACGAGATGACGTCGTGGACTAGGATCTGGATTGACGAACAAGTTGGAAATGAACAGAACGGATGAAACCCAGACAATCAGGACGAATAACCAGGCCTTATTGAATTTCATTCCATTTGCTCCTTTCGTGGCAAGTGAACTTGAATCGTCGTACCGACGCCCGGCTTACTATCAAAGATCATTTTCCCTTTATGATCACGGACGATTTGTTTCGACATGAAGATCCCAAGTCCATTTCCGTCGACTTTCGATGTTTTGAATGCTTGACCGACATGTTCGATTTGATCTCCGTCCATACCGATTCCGTTATCCTGAACAATGAATACGACCTCTTCTGGATAGACATGGACATGCAGATGACATATGCCGTCCGGTCCTTTAAACGCAACAGCTTGTAGGGCATTTCGGACACAGTTTGCTAAAATTTGTAAGATTCCCTCTTCTGACGCATAAATCTTCGGCATAAAGGATGGTGTATAAATCTTGCAGTCCGCCTCGTAATGATGCGCTTCAGCTTCGAGGATATATGTCAATTTCTTCATTAAATCATTCATATCAATCGTTGTTTTTTGAAGCGCATTGTTCTCACCTTTTGACAGATCGAGCATCGTTTGAATCATACCATTCGCCCGATCGAGTTCTGATAAAGCAAGAACGAGCATTTCTGCATTACGATCTTTTTCCGTCGCTAACAACTGTAAGGTCATCTTAACAGGCGTCAATGGATTACGGATTTCGTGTGCGATTCCTGCTGCTAATTGACCGAGCGATGCTAATTTTTCTTGATGTAACATCGTTTGTTGCTGACTCAATTGCTCAAGACGCGCATTTTCCATCCGTTGTGCATACTCGTTATAGGCGGCAACGAGTGTCTTGACCTCATTAGATCCCGCTCGCTCAAGAACGATCGGTTTGGGTGAGGTGCTTTTCTCGATCTTATTTACAAGTTCAAGCATCGGCGCGGTCAACTGCTTCGACATCAAATAGCCGACAATTAGACTGAGGACAAGCGTTAAAGCCGCGATGATCAAATATTGTTGTCGTGTCGTATAGACCGGTTCATAAAAAACATTTCGAGGCGTTCGAACGAGTATTTTCCAATCCGTCACTTTCAAATCTTTCGCAAAGTAATACATATCTTGATTCGTACTAAAAATCTCGGAAGGTTCTAGCGATTTAAAAGCACGGTCAACCACACTTCTCGATAATACGCGCTCTTCATCTGTCACGAGATTACTGGATGTGGCTAACAATTGTTTTTTACTATTGAAGAGGTAAGCAATGGTCTGATCGTCGAACGATTCAAGTGAATTTCGAAAAACAATCGAATTCATGACGCTTAATCCACCACCAAAGACTCCGACACGCTCATTGCCGTCTCGAATCGGGACGAACATGTACGTGACAGCATCTGACTCCATCGTATATAGCTTGCTCATATGAAAATCCGTACTCGTCAACGTTTGCACAAAATCATCGTCTTTTAGGATGGTACTATTCTCCACTCGACGATCATCGCTTGAGAACCAGGTGATTTGTTTCGTCTTTCGGTCAAAATAAAAGAGACTTTTAAACCCTGTATCAATGTCTAACAATTTAGACTCCTCAATTTTCCGACTCAACTTTTTAGGGTTTTTGACATTCAACTGCAAGCTCATGATTTCTTCATGCAAATTCCCGACATTGTCGCGAATCGCATTCCCAGAGACTTCAACACTTTTTTCACTCTGTTTTTCTGTTTGTTGTTCGACTCGGGAAATCGTGACCCGGTCTGCAGTGAAGGCAAGCGCTGAAATGACAAGACAAATCAGGATGAATAAGACGGCGGTGATTTGGAAAAAATACGACCGCATCATTTTCTTTGACTCCATCCCTTCGCCTCCCTTTTGAATAATTGACAACTTCATTAGTATAGCATGTTCTGTGGCTGAAACAGACTCCTCTATTTTCATTCAGCTTCAATCAATGGTACACTCTAACTAATCATTCTTTTTCACAAAGGGAGAATCTACAACTATGCTAGTAAAAAAAATCAGCCCCCGCGGCTATTGTTACGGTGTCGTCGACGCAATGAAACTTGCACAACAAGCGGCATTGAATAAAGATTTGCCACGTCCGATCCATATTTTAGGGATGATCGTCCACAATGCTCACGTCACACGTGAGTTCGAAAACATGGGCGTCATCACTGTTGATGGTCCTGATCGCCTCGAAGCCTTAGAGACGATTCAAGAGGGAACGGTCATCTTTACAGCACACGGTATTTCACCTGCTGTTTATGCTCGTGCTGCAGAGAAGAACTTACACGTCGTCGATGCGACGTGTCCTGACGTAACGCGTACCCACGACTTGATTCGTCAAGTCGTCGCAGATGATTACGAAGTCATCTACGTCGGGAAACATGGGCATCCGGAGCCTGAAGGTGCCGTCGGCGTAGCGCCGGAACATGTTCACCTCATCGAAAAAGTCGAAGATATCGATGAACTTCCTCCTCAGCTTGCTCATAAAAAAATCATCGTCACGAACCAGACAACGATGAGTCAATGGGATGTCCAAGCTTTGATGGAACACGTTCGGAAAAAATATCCGCATGTGGAAGTACACAATGAAATCTGTAACGCAACACAAGTCCGACAAGAAGCGGTAGCAGATCAAGCAGGAGACTGTGATCTCGTCATCGTCGTCGGTGACCCACGTTCGAACAACTCGAACCGTTTGGCACAGGTATCCTTTGATATCGCAGGAACTCCTGCACATCGAATCGGCGATTTAACGGAGCTTGATTTATCATGGCTTGAAGGTGTACAGCAAGTCGGCGTCACATCAGGTGCATCGACGCCAACACCGATCACGAAAAAAGTCATCGACTTCTTACAACAATATGATCCTACTGATATTAGTACGCATGACAAGACACCATTCCTTGAACTAAGACGGATTTTGCCTAAAGTCAAAGTACTTTAATCCTAACAATCGATACAGCAAAACCGAGTCGCGATTATCATTCGCGACTCGGTTTTTTACTGCTCAAAAGATACCCTTAGCGTACTCGATTCGTTGCCTCACAAAAACTGAAACGGATTCGTATTCGCTGTTGAAATTAGTAGTTCAACGTCGATTTTTTTCTGATCGAATCGGCGCTTCAATTCGTTGACGACGCCTTCTTTCATGACCGACTCTACATGATGTCCGGGATCAACGACCGCTAGTCCAAGTGCCATCGCATCATGGGCGACATGAAAATAGAGATCACCCGTGACAAGGACATCGGCTCCGGCAAAAGCTGCTGTCGAGACATATTTATTCCCATCGCCACCGAGAACAGCGACTTTATTGATCTCCCGTGATTCGTCTCCAACGAAACGCAAGTTTTGAACACCAAACACCGTCCGAACGTGCTCTGCAAATGCTCGCAACGTCATGGGTTTCGGCAATCGACCTATCCGTCCGAGACCAAGTGGCGCTGCCGGACGTTCCTGCTTTATGAGATCATAGGCTACCTCTTCGTAAGGATGTGCCTGCTTCATCGCTCGAATGACTTGTTTCTGATCCAATTCCGTCACGATCGTCTCAATTCGGACTTCAGAAACCCGCTCGAGTTGATTCGCTTCACCGATATATGGCATAGCCTCAGGCGACGGTCGGAATTGCCCAGTTCCATTGACATGAAACTGGCAGTCACTATAATCCCCTTCTTGCCCGGCTCCTGCTTTTGCAAGTGCTGTCGAGACACGCTCTGCAGCTTCTGTTGGTACAAAAACGCTCAACTTGTAGCGCGTATTTTCAAATGTGGGGGCGAGAACTTCACATGACTCAAGACCGATTGCCTCTGCCATCCAATCATTGACCCCTCCTGGTGTCACATCAAGGTTCGTATGCGCAGCGTACACCGCAATATCGTGCTTGATACATTTTGTGACGATGCGTCCTGTTGCGGAACGATCCGTCACATTCGCTAACTTGCTAAAAATCGGTGGATGATGCGCGATGATGAGATCAACCTTTTTTTCAATCGCTTCATCAACGACAGACTCCAAGACATCAAGTGTCACGAGCACACGTTTTACGTCCTTGTTCAACGTTCCAATATGCAAACCGATCGGATCACCCTCGAGCGCGAATTTTTTCGGAGCGAATGCTTCAAACTGCTCAATGACATAATTCCCATTCGCCATCAGCTTGTCACCTCTTCCATCTTTTGAATCAATCGTTCGATCGCTATGATTTTTTCAGATAAGATTTCCGTAGTTTGTCCTTGCTTCATCTGCTCCAAAATATACTGACGTTTTTGTTTTTCCATTTGCCACTTTGCAATGAATTCTGGCGCTCGCTCTCGCATCAACTGAGGACCAAAGAAGAGTTCCCATTGTCGTGTTGTTTCATCTTCCGAATATAAGGTTTCTTCGCCACGTTCCGCGACAAGGATTTCATAAATCTTCCCATTCTCCTCGACGATGGCTTCTGACAATAAGGCATACGAATGTGCGAGTAACCAGTTTCGGACATCGACTGCATCGACATTCGGTTGTAGAATCAAACGTTCTTCTCCCGACAATCGATCTTTCCCTTCTTCAAGGATTGAGGCAATCAATGTTCCACCCATTCCCGCGATCGTGATCGCTGTCGCTTCTCCCGGTTTCAATACCGATAGACCACTCCCGAGACGGACATCAATTTGGGACTCGAGTCCTACAAGTGCCACCTGTCCTTTTGCGGCTTCCATCGGTCCTTCATTCACTTCCCCCGCGATGGCGCGTTCGATTTTATTTTGTTGGATACAAAAACACGGTACGAATGCATGATCCGAACCAATATCTGCAAGAATGGCTCCTTGTGGAATATACGAAACGACTTTTTGGAGTCGTTGATCCAATACGACGTTCATTTGCATCTTCTTCATCCTTCCTATTTTCCGAAAAACTCTCTTTTAAAATAGCGGATTTACAATAAAAAAGAAACCATCCGCCCATAAAAAAACATCCATCTCGTAACGAGATAGATGCTCTTGTTCTTATTTCTTAGCAGCTAACCATTTAGCTAGAACAGCTGCTTCTTCGTCATTCGCAAGACCGCCAGGCATTTGCCCTTTACCGTTCATTGCGATGTTCTTGATTTCATCTTCTTTCAGCTTCGCGCCGATCTTTGTTAAGTTCGGACCAACGCCGCCTTCTAAGTTTCCACCGTGACATCCTGTACATCCTTTAGATGCAAACAAGTCTTCTGGCTTCATTTCTGCAGTTGACGGCCCTTTGCGAGCTTCCTTCACCTGATCGACCCCAAAGTAAGACAATGAAATCATTGCGATGATGGCGATGACTGCGATCGCCGCAAACGGTACTAATGGATTACGCATTTGGATTCCCCCCATATTCTATACCCAACCAAGTTGGTGACTGAATGGTATTCCCCGTTACTATTCTACTGTAAAAAAAACAGGGAAGGAAGAAAAAAACGAAACTTTTTTCTCCCTTCCCACTAAAATTTCATATATTCTTCACACTTTGAATTAATCGAGGAAGTCTTTCAAGCGTTTTGAACGACTTGGATGACGAAGTTTCCGAAGTGCTTTTGCTTCGATTTGACGAATCCGCTCACGCGTGACGCCAAACACCTTGCCGACTTCTTCGAGTGTTCGAGTCCGACCATCATCAAGTCCGAAGCGAAGACGAAGGACGTTTTCTTCACGATCCGTGAGTGTATCTAACACATCTTCGAGTTGCTCTTTTAAGAGTTCATATGCAGCAGCATCCTGTGGTGCTGTCGCATCTTGATCCTCGATGAAATCACCGAGGTGTGAATCGTCTTCTTCCCCGATCGGTGTCTCAAGAGAAACCGGCTCTTGCGCAATTTTCAGGATTTCACGAACTTTTTCCGGCGTGATTTCCATCTCTTTCGAAATCTCTTCCGGTGAAGGTTCGCGTCCGAGATCTTGCAAAAGTTGACGTTGGACACGAATCAATTTATTGATCGTCTCAACCATATGAACCGGAATCCGGATCGTCCGTGCTTGGTCGGCAATCGCACGTGTGATCGCTTGACGAATCCACCACGTTGCATACGTCGAGAATTTATATCCCTTCGTATAGTCGAATTTCTCGACCGCCTTGATCAGACCCATGTTACCTTCTTGAATCAAATCAAGGAACAACATACCGCGTCCGACATACCGTTTAGCGATCGAAACGACGAGACGTAAATTTGCTTCCGCTAGACGTTTTTTCGCTTCCTCATCGTTTTGTTCGATTCGTTTCGCGAGTTCAACTTCGTCTTCTGCATTCAACAAATCCACGCGTCCGATTTCTTTTAGATACATCCGGACAGGGTCATTGATCTTAACGCCGGGTGGAACAGACAAATCGTTCAAATCCGCCTCTTCCTTTTCATCTCCTGTACCGTCATTGTTAACCTTGATACCTTCTGTTTCGAGCAACTGAAGGAATTCCTCGAATTGCTGAGCATCCATTGATTCGAACGAACTCAGTTTGTCTTCGATTTTCTGGTGCGACAATTCACCATTCTTATGTCCGAGCGCGATGAGTTCCTCTTTCGCGAGACGGAGTAATTCAGCTTCTGATCTTGCTTTTTCTGCCATCGAACCATACACTCCTTCCACATCATGCAGCAGGTCATCGATCTTTTAAACGACGCTTTCGTTCAATGATCGCCTGCATCAGTTCCGCTTGGGCACGGATATCTGTTTGTTGATTCAATCGTGATTTTTCTTCTTCGAGCAATCGACGTTGCTGTTCGTTCTGGACGGCACGAATGTAATGACTGAGTAAGTCAGGATCATATTCAGGCATCAGCATGAACTCTAGATCCACTACGATTCGTTGCAGGGAAGCATCATGGAGCATCGTCAAAAAACGATCGGAACTTCCTTGCGTACCTGTCCCATAAAATTCATATAACTTGCCGGCAATCAATTGATGTGCCGGATCATTGAATTGGACACCCAGCTGCTCACGCACTTCTAGACATACTTCTTCGGAACGGATCATGTAGGCAAGCAAGAAGCGTTCTGCCTTTTTCCAGTTCGCGAACGTTCGATCAGGAGGTGCTGTCGGTACAGCGGTCGGGCGATCGGAAACGATTTGTTCTCTTTTCGGCTGTTGAACGGTTGGACGCACTTGTGCGATCAAGGAATCTTTCGAGAGTTTAAATTCCTCAGAAAGTTTTCCTAAATAGATGTCCCGTAACAACGGATTGGATGTTCGACCAATCTCTTCAAGCATAGTTTCAATATATCGAACGCGTTCTCCTTCTAATCGCAAGTTTTTTCCTTGTCGAAAATAAAAAGATTTGAATTCAAGACTTGAAACCCGTTTTTGTTCGATCCAGTGTAAAAACGTCTCTTCTCCCTGGTTCCCAATAAAAGAGTCAGGGTCTTCGCCATCCGGTAAGCGGATGACGGAACAGTCGACGGCAACGGCCTCAAGCAACTGTAAGGCTTTTAGCGTCGCAGCGCGTCCTGCTTTGTCTCCGTCATAACAAACAATGACTTCATCGACGATGCGTGCCAGGTTTTGGGCATGAACAGGCGTTAACGCTGTTCCTAAAGAAGCTACCGTATAAGGTATACCCGCTTGAGCAACACGCACAACATCAAGATTTCCCTCAACAAGGACGACTTGTTTGATTTTACGCATCGCCCCTCGTGCTTGAGCAAATCCAAATAACAGTTCACTTTTATTGAACAAAGGGGTTTCCGCTGTATTAACATACTTTGGGTCACGACCGTCAATCGAACGACCACTAAATCCGACGATCGTGCCATCACGATCGGAAATAGGGAACACGACCCGACCGTTGAATCGATCTCGATAATCACCATCACGTCCGATTGAAATCAATCCCGCTTCGACCATCTCATCTAAATCAAACCCACGTCGTGCCAAGGAATCCACTGTAAAACGATCTTGATCCGGTGCATACCCGAGTCGAAACTCACGCATCGCCCCCTCGCGTATACCGCGATTTTCTAAATAGATTCTTCCGGCGTCGCCTGCTTCCGTTTGAATCAGCACCTCGTGATAGAGCTCGGTGACGATTCGATGCGCTTCGCGCATGCGGAACTTCTTTTCCTGTTCAGGCGTCGATTCCGACTGCTCGAATCGGTCTGGTTCTAGCTCTGGAAGTGTGACGTCGCTTCGATCGGCTAATTTCGAAACGGCTTCCTTGAAACTCATTCCTTCTGTTTCCATGACGAAAGTAATTGCATTTCCTCCTGCACCACATCCAAAACAGTAGTACATCCCTTTATCAGGAGAAACAGAAAAGGAAGGTGATTTCTCAGAATGAAACGGGCAAAGCCCTGAATATCGATTCCCTTGTTTTTTTAATTCTACACGTTCTGAAATCAATTCGACGATGTCCGTTGCTTGGCGGACCTGATCGACGATTTCATCAGGAATTCGCTTCATTCCGTCCTCTCCCCTTTCCTTGAGAACTTATCCTTACATGACCATACCCGCAATGAAACGGAACGATGACTCGTTCCGTTTCATTAGAAAAAGGGCATTATCTCATTTATCAGCTAAACAAGTATACTATGTTCCTGACTGCTTGACTAGTCATGCGCTTTCCCGGAAATTCCGGTCAAAATCAAATTCGCCGTCTCTTCGACTGCTTTATTCGTCACATCAATAATTTGGCATCCGATTCGTTCATATAAATTCCGTGCGTATTCAAGTTCCCGGTTGATTCGGTCCATCTGCGCATAGGCTGCTTCAGGTTTGAGTCCTAATGAACGCAATCGTTCCATTCGGATATCGATCAACTTTTCCGGTGAGATGAGTAGTCCAAAACATTTTTCTTTTGGAATATCGAATAGCTCTGCCGGTGGAATCGATTCGGGTACGAGTGGTACATTTGCTACTTTATATCGCTTTAAGGCTAAATACTGCGAGAGCGGCGTTTTAGATGTACGCGACACACCGATCAAAACGATATCGGCGCGTTTAATTCCTTTTGGATCACGTCCATCGTCATACTTAACAGCGAATTCGACCGCTTCGATTTTCCGGAAATATTCCTCATCTAAGCGATAGATTAATCCAGGTTCTTCCTTCGGTTGCATCTGCAAACGGTCTTCCATCGTGTCAAGCAATGGACCAAGTAGATCAATCGCCTTTACACCGTGGGCACGCGCTGTGTCTGCAAGCAAACGACGATGCGTCGCATGAACGATCGTAAAAGCGATCGTTGCTTGTTCTTCTTTTGCATGAAGAACCAAGTCATAAATGACTTGATCATCATCGACGAACGGAATGCGGACCGTTTCGATGGCTTGTTCCGGGAACTGAATAGCAGCTGCGCGGACGACGAGTTCACACGTCTCTCCGACAGAATCACTCACGACATAAATCCGTTGACGCATCAGGAGCCCCCCTTAAATTTCTTCATCACGTGCTAAAGCGACCAACACTTTCGTCATGTTCGTTTTCGTCATTCGACCGACGACTTTCAAGACCCCGTTCTCTTCTTCGACGACTGGCATCGAATCAATCTGTTTTTCGATCAGTTTCATGCCGGCACCAATTAACGTTTCCGATTTTTCACAGACTGTCAAATTTGGCATTCGTGTCATGATGATATTGACCGGTAACGAGTCTAATTCTTGATTACCGATTGCCGCACGTAGAAAATCCTTACGTGATAGCACACCGACCAACGCATGGTCCTTGCTGACGACAAACAGCGAACCGACATCTTCTAGGAATAAGTGGACGATTGCATCATACACAGTCATCCCTTCATGAATGACCTTTGCTGATGACATGAATTCGCCGACGGTCAAGGTGTCCAGTTTCTCATGAAGCATGGAAGCATTTTTCTTTCCGACATACATATAGCCGACACGTGGGCGCGCTTCTAACATGCCGGTCATCGTTAAAATCGACAAATCAGGTCGTAACGTCGCTCGTGTCAGGGAGAGCGCTGCAGCAATCTGCTCTCCCGTGATCGGACCATTCTCTTTGACGATTTGGAGTATCTTTTTTTGCCGTTCATTTAACTTCATCGGCTCATCCGTCCTTTTTCTTTACGCTAAAGTGAGTGCATTGAACCGAGCGACTGATTCGATTGCTTCTGCAAATCGTTTCATTTCGCTAAGACGGTTCGTACGGACCGTTTCGTCATCCGTCATGATCATCGTACCGTCAAAGTAGGCTGTGATCGATGGAACGGTTGCCTCAAGTGCCTCAAGTGCACGTGCATAGTCAAGTGACGCGATAGCTTGATCGACCTCTGGTAAGGCTTTCTCAATCGCCTCATGCAATTCGCGTTCCGCATCATTTTCAAAGAGCGCTGGATTAACAGTTGTGACACTTTCTGCTTTTTTCGAGATGTTCAAGACACGGCTTAATTGTTCGACCGTTTTCTTGAACGATTCTTTTTTCGTCGCCTCTTCGAGCATGGCAGCACGCTGTTCATTCGCTTCGACTGTCAACATATGGTCAAGAGCGGCTTCGACGACATCATGACGGAAGTCCATTTCCGATAGACGGTACTTCAAACGTTGCGCAAAGAAATCTTGTAATGCGGCTTGTACTTCTTCGGCATCCTTCGTATAAAGACCTGCTGCTACCTGTTCAGACACGACGAAGGCAATCAGTTCAGTCAATGTCAAGTTCAACTTACGATCCGATAAGATTTGCACAATTCCTTGTGCTTGACGACGCAATGCATACGGATCCGCTGATCCACTTGGAATCATGCCGACACCGAAGAATCCAGCGACGCTGTCCATCTTATCAAGGATCGCGTAGAGTGTCCCTGTCGGTGTCTCCGGACTTGCATCACCCGCGAAGCGTGGCATGTAATGTTCGCGAATCGCAGCAGCGACTTCCGGATCCTCGTTTTTCATGTTCGCATAACGTTCACCCATCAGACCTTGTAATTCCGTGAATTCATAGACCATCTGACTGACGAGGTCGAATTTATAAATCTGACCCGCGCGTTCGACACGTGTTTTGTCTGCGCCGACACGGTCAGCAAGTGCGAGTGCCATTTGACGTACACGACGGACTTTTTCACCTGTCGTTCCTAATTTTTCATGGAAGACGATTTTATCAAGACGTTTCGCCTGTTCATCAATGTCTGCTTTTTTATCTTCTTCATAGAAGAACTGAGCATCTGCTAAACGGGCACGAATGACTTTTTCGTTTCCGCGAGCAACGTTTTCAAGATGGGTTGCGTTCCCGTTTCGTACTGTCACGAAATAGTGGAGCAACGCACCGTCACGTTTGACTGGGAAGTACCGTTGATGTTCTTTCATCGTCGTGATCAAGACTTCTTCCGGCAACTCAAGATACGCTTCATCGAATGCACCGAACAAGGCTGTCGGATATTCGACGAGATTCGTGACTTCTTCAAGTAAAGACGCATCGATCGGTACTTCGAATTGTTCACGCGCCGCAAGCGCCGCGATTTGTTCTTCGATTAATTGACGACGAGCTTCATAACTGACGATGACGTGCTCTCCTGCGAGCGCTTCGACATAGGCATTCGGACGAAGAATCGTGATGTCTTGCCCAAGGAAGCGATGCCCACGAGACGTCCGACCTGTTTCGACGGATGCGACTTCAAACGGGATGACTTGATCGTCAAGAAGAGCAATTAACCAGCGAATCGGACGCATGTAGCGTAACGATTGTGTGCTCCAACGCATGTTTTTCGGGAACGTCATCGCTTCAACGACTTGTTTTAATCCAGGAAGTAGATCGGCTGTCGCTTGTCCAGTTTCCTTACGCGTCGCATAGAGGTATTCGACTCCCTTTTCTTCCCCAAGGAAGAGATCGTCCGTCGTGAGTCCTTTACCACGCGCGAATCCTTCTGCAGCTTTCGTCCAGTTCCCTGCTTCGTCCATCGCGATCCGTTTTGCGGGTCCTTTTAATGTCTCTTCGAGGTCGCTTTGACGTGCTGCGAGACCCTTGACATATACTGCAAGACGGCGTGGTGTCGAGAAGGATTCGACGNNTTGTGAACTCAATCCGTGCTTCTTCAAGGAAACGCGTCACGCGTTCCTTGAGTTGTGTTTCGGATTGAAGGACGAATCGAGCCGGCATTTCTTCTAAACCGATTTCAAGTAATAATTCATGCATGTGACTCACCTGCTTTCGACTTGATCAATGGGAAGCCAAGACGTTCCCGTTCTTCGATGAAACTTTGCGCACAACGGCGCGACATGTTCCGTACACGATGGATGAA
Source organism: Exiguobacterium sp. UBA6282 (assembly GCF_002440475.1). Lineage (NCBI taxonomy): Bacteria > Bacillati > Bacillota > Bacilli > Caryophanales > Exiguobacterium > Exiguobacterium sp. UBA6282. The sequence continues at coordinate 116,676 of NZ_DJUM01000020.1, forward strand.
TCCTGTGCGTTCCGTGACGGAAATCGCCCCCTTCGCGTCGAGAAGGTTAAAGGTATGCGAACATTTCAAGATGTAATCATATGCTGGGAAAACGAGATTCTCATCCAAGGCACGATTCGCTTCTTTTTCATATTGATCGAATAATGTAAAGAGTAAAGCGACATCTGATGTTTCAAATGTATACTTCGAATGTTCGAATTCCGGTTGATAGAA
>NZ_DJUM01000020.1:116995-117519 GCF_002440475.1 Exiguobacterium sp. UBA6282
AATTGTGTAATTTCCATTCCATTTAGCCATACCTCCCAGCCGAGACCAGCAGCACCGAACGTTGGGTTCTCCCAGTTATCCTCTACGAAACGGATGTCATGTTCGAGTGGATTGATCCCGAGCAACTCGAGACTTTGTAAGTACAATTCCTGAATGTTGTCAGGTGATGGTTTCATGATGACTTGGAATTGATGGTGTTGATACAGACGGTTCGGGTTTTCTCCATAACGACCATCAGCCGGACGGCGTGATGGTTCTGTATAACAAACGTTCCACGGTTCCGGTCCGAGACTCCGTAAAAACGTCATCGGATTCATCGTACCGGCTCCTTTTTCTACGTCGTATGCTTGCATCGTCAAGCAGCCTTGTTCTGCCCAAAATTTTTGTAATGTCAAGATCATGTCTTGTACTGTCATCTTCACGACTTTCACCTCCGAAATGATTAAGGAACGCAAAAAACGCCCCTATGTACAACAATCGTTGCACATAGGGACGAGACGAGCCCGCGGTTCCACCCTACTTGC
>NZ_DJUM01000020.1:117542-117896 GCF_002440475.1 Exiguobacterium sp. UBA6282
CACCACCCTGGAATCGCTTGATTGAGAAAAAAGACGGTACTCCTTTTCGTCATCGTGTTCATTTAGTTACTTCTTCCGCATTCATTCTACCGAACCCGCTTGTTGCTGTCAATCGTTGCCGAAATCAATCAACTGGTCGAGGACACGTTTTGAACGCAGACGTAACCCGCTGTAGCGTTCCATATAAGCATCCATGATTTGACGCAATAGACGCTTCGTTTCTGGCTTTACCGTCACGGTACCAATCCGTGAGAAATCATAGACGGAAAACACATAGAGCATCTTCGCAACTGCCTCTGACATATAGACAGCATGTTCATCCTCATGGCGATGCCGGCGACAGAGTAGACCGCC
>NZ_DJUM01000020.1:118044-127647 GCF_002440475.1 Exiguobacterium sp. UBA6282
GCCATCAACACGACATCTTGCCGAATATGCGCATGACTTGTAATGACGTCTGCTGATTTTAACTGACCGAGACCCCGTGAACGTGGATAGATATAGACAGCTCGGACGAAAGGCTGACTAGCCGCGTTAAAACGGCTACCCGGCTTCTTCGCTCCTCGCGCCATGACGGCGAGCTTGCCGTATTCACGTGTCAGTAGCGTAACGATCTTATTCGATTCACCATATACGACCGTTCGTAATACAAGCCCTTCCGCCTTATCGATCATCGCTTAATACTCATCATCGCGGAAGCCGAGTTCACGCAATTGACCGGCCTTGTTGCGCCAATCCTTTTGGACTTTGACCCACAAGTTCAGGTAAACTTTCGTCCCGAGTAACATCTCGATGTCCGTTCGTGCTTCAGAGCCGATTTCTTTTAGAAGTGCTCCGCGTTTACCGATGATGATTCCTTTTTGGGAATCGCGCTCGATCAAGATCGTCGCATGGACATCAACCATATTTCCATTCTCACGCGTCTTGATTTGATCAATCGCGACGGCAATCGAGTGTGGTACTTCATCGCGTGTCTTTTGCAAGACTTTTTCACGAATCATCTCTGAGATGATGAAGCGCTCTGGGTGGTCAGTGACTTGATCCGCTGGGTAATACATCGGTCCTTCTGGTAGAATTTTTGCGATTTCTTCAAGTAACGGTCCGACGTTATTCCCTTGTAGCGCCGAAATCGGAACGACTGCCGCGAACTCGAGTTCATTTTTGTACGACTCGATGATCGGTGGAATATCATTCGGATGAATCAAATCGANNTTTATTCATGACGAGAATGATTGGTGTATCGAGTTCCTTCAATTTTTCAATAATGAAGTCGTCACCTTTTCCTTTTGGTTCCGTCACGTTGACCATGAACAAGATCGCATCGACTTCACGCAATGCGTTCGTCGCGACCTTCATCATGAAATCGCCGAGTTTATGTTTTGGTTTATGGATCCCAGGTGTATCGATGAAAATCGTCTGAACATCTTCTGTCGTGTAGACACCTTGAATCTTATTACGCGTCGTTTGTGGTTTATCAGACATGATGGCAATTTTTTGTCCGATGACACGGTTGAGGAATGTCGATTTTCCGACGTTCGGGCGTCCGATGATCGAGACAAAGCCCGATTTGAATCCTTCTTTAAACATGTAAATCTCCTTTCGTGAATGCTCCCGGTAAGAGAGCGCCCACTGTTGTTTCTGTGACATCCCCTTTAAGGTTCGTCAAATAGATTGGCATATCCGCATCACACATCTCTGATAACACTTGGCGGCATTGTCCGCACGGTGCGACCGGTCCTTCTGTGTCCGCAACGACAGCCATCGCTGCATACTCGCGCGCATCTTGTGCCCACGCAGAGAAGATAGCTGTCCGTTCTGCACAGTTACAAAGACCATACGCTGCGTTTTCAATATTGCAGCCATGGAAGACTTGTCCGTCTTTCGTTAAGAGAGCAGCACCGACTTGGAATTTTGAATATGGAACATACGCTTTTTCGCGTGCACGTTTAGCTTGTTCGAGTAATTGTTCTGTTTTCATGTGAGTATCCCCTTTTTAGGAACGGTATTGGCCAAAAAGGCCGGATTCTTATTGTACCAAATATGGGATGAAGATGCATAGCGCAATCGCAACAGATGTAAGCGCCAACACTAAAACAGCACCACTCGCGATATCTTTGACTGCTTTTGCCAGTGGATGCCACTCCTGTGTCACGAGATCCACGACGCGCTCAAACGCTGTATTGAACATCTCGGCACTTATGACGATCCCGACCGTCAGAAAAAGAATCGCTCGCTCGACAGATGTCAACGGTAATAAAAAGGCGACAAGTAATACGATGCCGCCAATGATGACATGAACTTTCATATGCCGTTCTTCTCGAATCGATTGGCGCAACCCATGCATCGCATGTCGAAATGGTTGCCACCAGCTTTTCACAATGTGCCCCGGAATAACTCGAAGTGATGCAGGATTTCCTCCTGTCGCTTCGTCATGATTTCCTCATCTGCCTTTTCAATGTGATCATATCCGAGTAAGTGGAGGAAACCATGGACGGCGAGAAAACCGAGTTCACGCTCGAAATGATTGCCATATTCAGCCGCCTGTTCGCGACATCGTTCCACGGAAATGATCAAATCACCGAGGACGACTGGTTCATCTTCCAATAATCCAAAATCGATTTCATCTTCTCCGAGTTCTTCCATCGCGAAGGAAATGACGTCTGTCGCCTGATCTTTCCCACGCCATTCACGATTAATCTCTTGAATTTCATCGTTTGAGACAAAAGTCACGGACAACTCGCTGTTCGGATCGACTTCTTCTTGTTCCGCCGTGTAAATCAAAATCGATTCGACAAGCTGTCGTTGCTCTTCCGTTAGACGATTATTTTCGTCTGTCATATAAATGTTCATTTCGTTGCCTCTTTCTTTAATTCTGGATACTCGATTCGTTCATGGAACAAACCGGATAAGGTATGACATGCACTTTCACCAACACGATAAATCTCGCGTGTCGTGATGTCACATTCCGCAAATTGGTCGTCCATCATCTTTTCACGAATGATTTTCGCGACTAGGTCCCGAATTCCTTCTTCCGAAGGAGCTTTCATTGAACGAACAGCCGCTTCAATCGAGTCGACGATCATGATGACCGCCGCTTCACGCGTTTGTGGTTTAGGTCCTGTATAACGGAACGTATCCTCATCGACTTCACCTTGTTCTGCTGCCTTGACATAAAAATATCGGAGCAACGATGTTCCATGATGCTGGCGACAAATATCGATGATCGCTGCCGGGAGTTTTGCTTTTTCGAGCAATTCAACACCATCCTCCGTATGTGCCAAGATGACACGTGCCGACTCTTCCGGCGTCAATCGATCATGCGGATTGCGTCCATGCTGGTTTTCAATGAAATAAAGTGGTCGTCGTGTTTTTCCTAAATCATGATAGTAGGCACCGACTCGCGCAAGCAACCCATCTGCACCGATTGCTTCACAGGCTGTTTCTGCTAGGTTCGCGACCATCATGCTATGATGATACGTTCCTGGCGCTTCGACCAAGAGTTTCTTCAACAAGGGATGCGTCGGGTTCAACAGTTCGAGCAGACGCGTCGGTGCTAAGATACCAAATGTCATTTCGAGGAACGGCAATAACCCAATCGCAAGAATGGCACTCAAGATCCCACTAGCAATCGCAAAACCGACTAAAGTCAATGTTTCACGTAATTCGAATGTGCCACTACGTAATAGAACGAATGCAAAGAAAATCGCGATGTTTGCTCCGGCAATCGAAATACTGCTCATGAAAATACGACGACGTGACAAACTAGACTGTAGGAAAAACGTTGCGACTAAACCACCGACTAACAAATAGATCGCGATATTGAAGCTGAAGTTTTGATTCGTACTATAGAAGAATGTTCCGGCAAGTGCCGTGAAGAGTGAACTTGACAATGCAATCCGTTCGTTTAATAAATTGCGCAGAACAAGCGCAACAAAAGCGGTCGGTGTGAGTAAGTAAAGTGCAGGATTGATATCGTTTGCTAAAAACGCCATGCCATACATGACAAGCAATTGTAAGCTGACGACGAGGTAGACAAGCCCAAACAACCGGATCCGCCCCATCTGTGCATACCGTAGTTTCGAGCGATGAATGAAGCCGAATAGGAAAGCAGTCATCAATGCACTGACAAGCATCGCTCCAAGTAACGGTTTCAACGACTGACGGTCAGAAATCAAGCCGACGAGTTGTAGCTGGCGGTAAGCATCTTGCGAAATCACTTCGCCTCGCTTCACGATCACTTCCCCTTCCGAGATGATGACCGGTTCCACTTTATCACTTGTTTGTTTACGAAGCTGTTCCGTCTTTTCCGGATCATAGACGTAGTTCGTCACGATCAGTTGATCGGTCAACGCCTTGGCAATCGCCTTTAGCGAGAAAGAAAGCGGTGAACGTTCGATATCAGTTCGGGCATTTTCACGTGCTTCAGCCACTTCGCCGCCATCAGACGAGATGCGCTGACGCATCGCTTCTTCGATTGCTGTAATGACGACATCCCGTGTCGTGTCTCGAAGCGCTGTCGTTGAAGCTACAAGTAAACGTAGTTCGTCGTCCTTTAAAAGAGTTGCCGCTTCTGTCCCACGCAAACGCTGTTTGATTTTACTGATCTCGTCTGCTTTTTTAATGCCGGATAAACTAGCAAAAAGTTGTTCGACTTTATCAATTTGCTGTGCTGCATACTCTTGTTTGATCGTATACTGACTCTCGATTGCAGCAATCGCATTTTCCTTGATTTGATTCGTCGCGACCCGATCCTCCATCGTCAATGGCGACCGGATGTCTTCTTCTGCAATCGAGAACGGTTCTGCGGACAAGGCTTCTGGTCGGACACTGACATACATCATCGTCGATACGACGAGATAGAACACTACTGTCAAAAGTCCAACCCAGACCCTAACCTTGCGCATATCATCTCCCCCTTTTTCCATTATTCCCGTAACGGCTTATGTCAATTCCTGACTGTAAGCATCAACGATTTTCCGGACAAGTGGGTGACGCACGACATCAGCTGAGCCGAAGTGTTCGAAATGAATGCCTTTGACATTTCCGAGCAGATGCAATGCTTCTTGTAGACCAGACGTTTTTCCGCGCGGAAGATCAACTTGTGTCAAATCGCCTGTGACGATCATCTTCGAATGAAAACCAAGACGTGTCAGGAACATCTTCATTTGTTCACGTGTCGTGTTTTGCGCTTCATCTAGAATGACAAAGGCATGTTCAAGTGTCCGCCCACGCATATAAGCGAGTGGCGCAATTTCGATGACACCACGCTCAAGTAGTCGAGCCGTATGTTCGACACCAAGGACGTCGTGTAACGCATCGTATAGAGGACGTAGATATGGATCAACTTTTTCTTTAAGATCACCAGGAAGAAATCCAAGATTCTCTCCTGCTTCTACTGCTGGACGCGTCAGGACGAGTCGTTTGACATGTCCTTCCTTCAGTGCTTTTGCAGCCATCACGACTGCGAGATATGTTTTTCCAGTCCCCGCTGGTCCAATACCAAATGTCAAATCACAGCGATCAATTCCGCGGACGTAACGTGCTTGACCGAGCGTTTTCGCACGAAGTGGTTTTCCTTTATGATTCGTATGGATGACCGTATCGTAAAGTTCCAGTAGTTCATCCACCCGATCTTGACGTGCGAGTTGAATGGCGCTCGTTGCGTCACGCTCCGTCAAAACAGCTCCACGATTGACGAGTTGCTTCAGGACACCAACGACTTGTCCTGCCAAGATCACAGACTGTTCCTGTTCGGATTGTGCCAACAGCTCATCTCCTCGATGTGTAAGCTGGACTTCAAGTTCCGCTTCCATCGTACGTAAGACTGCGTCATTCGGACCGACGAATGCTTGAATCTGTTCTGAATTCGAAAATGCAAATGGGATTCTTTCGTTGAATATCACGTTGTGAATGGCCTCCTAGTCATGGATAACAAGTTGTCATCGCTTCATATCTAATCTCTTCCACTTTAGCACTTCCACCGAAAAGATGGAAAGAAAAACCCGTTTCCACCTTTTGGAAAACAAAAAGAGTCGATCCTACACGTTTCGTAGGATCGACTTCCTGTCCAACCATCATCGTTTTCGTTTAGAGACAGGCGCTCCGAGAACCTCACTCCAGACGATCGCACGTCGCATTTCGTCTTGCGAAAGCGTCGTTGCTGATGCCGAACGACTCGATGTTCCAATAGCACCGTCTGCGACGCTGTCTTTGATTTCACCAATACTCGAAGAAGGCACCCCTTTTTTCGAATGTTGTTTCTGACGTTGGTCCAAACGTTGTTGCAATTCCGTTCGTTCATGAACTGGTCGTGCTTTCGTTTGGGTTACCCCAGGTTGTTTCTTCGCAGGTGCTTTTTTACGAACGACAGGTGGAGGTGTCGTCTCTTGTCGAACCGTATCCACCTGTTCGACCATTTGCTTCACATACTCCCCGAACTCTTTTGAAGGTGTCCGGTTCGTCTGCTTCGGTTTTTTATCTGCTGCTTTTGAGATGACGGAGATGACACCGAATGCGATCATCAATCCGACCCATATGATATCCATACCGTCTCACCCTTTACTGTGAGTCATGTGGTGATGATTGTCCACCGATTGCTTGACGCATTTTCGTATCGGCTGTCACGTTCAAGTAGTTCGCATAATCCATGACGCCAAAATTTCCGTCACGCATCGCTTCTGCGATAGCAAGTGGTACTTCCGCTTCAGCAGCGACAACCTTCGCTCGCATCTCTTCAACACGTGATTTCATCTCTTGTTCGCTTGCGATCGCCATTGCGCGACGCTCTTCCGCCTTCGCTTGCGCAATGTTCTTATCTGCTTCCGCTTGATCCGTTTGAAGGACCGCACCGATGTTCTTACCAATATCAATGTCTGCGATATCGATCGAGAGAATTTCAAACGCCGTTCCTGAATCGAGTCCTTTTGCAAGTACTGTCCGTGAGATCATTTCTGGATTCTCAAGTACTTCTTTTTGGTCATTACATGATCCGATGGTTGAGATGACGCCCTCACCAACACGCGCGATAACTGTTTCTTCCCCAGCACCACCGACGAGACGATCAATATTCGCACGTACCGTGATCCGGGCTTTCGCTTTCACTTCAATCCCATTCATCGCGACACCGGCGATGAACGGTGTTTCAATGACTTTTGGGTTAACCGACATTTGAACAGCTTCTAAAACATTACGACCAGCAAGATCAATCGCCGCTGCGCGTTCGAAGCTCAGCTCGATATTCGCCCGGTGTGCTGCAATCAAGGCATTGACGACACGGTCAACGTTACCCCCTGCAAGGAAATGACTTTCCAGTTGGTTCGTATTCAAGTTCAATCCCGCTTTAACTGCCTTGATCAACGGATTGACGATTTTTGATGGTGTTACTCGACGAAGACGCATCCCGACTAATGTAAAGATTGATACGCGTACGCCTGCTGCGAGCGAGCTAATCCAGAGTGGAATCGGGACGAGCGTGAAGAAAATAGCGAGGAAAATTAAGATTCCTCCAGATATGAGTAATACGGTCAATAATTCAGGTGTCATGTGTGGGACTCCTCCTTCGTATGTTGGACTCTAACAATGACGCGTCCGTGCGTCACTTCTTTTACAACGATCGTTTCCCCCGCTTGAATGAAGGTTCCTTCTGTAACGGCATCAATTCGGTTCCCATCGATTTCAATCGTTCCTGACGGACGTAATGGTGTCAGACTGACTCCTTCTTGTCCTAACAGTTGTACTTTGTCTTGATGAGAAAGGTAGCCCTTTTCAGACGATGTAGAATCCGTCAAAATCAAACCTCTCCAAAGCAATGACTGATTTGATTTTATTCTGCGATACGCCCAGAACCCGGCCGCAAGTGACAGAAAAACTGCAAGCCCAACGGCTAAACCGACTTGTCCGACGGTCGCACCTGCCATAATCAAGCTAGCAAGGACAGCACCGATCCCAAGGACGCCAAAGATTCCAAACCCTGTGACGAATATTTCAACCAGTAACATGAGTACCCCGATCATGAAGACCGTCAAAATCATCCCTAAGCTAAACGTCATGCGTACGTTCACCCCTTTTCATTCGTGTCAGAAGCTACTTCTTTTGCACTTTGATTCGTTACTACAATTATATACGCTTTCAAAACAAAAAGGTTTCATGACTATTCTGAATTCATCAAGAAACTTTAAAAACGTGACAGGAACGACAAAAAAAGGTGTCCCTCGGGACACCTTTCCATGTATTAAGCGAGACGTTGTTTGACGAGTCGATTAATTAAGGCACCGTCTGCCTTGCCCTTAAGCTGCGGCATGACGACACCCATTACTTTCCCCATATCCGAAGGAGCAGAGGCACCCGTCTGCGCAATAGCTGCGTCGACGATTTCCTGTACTTCTTCCTCGGAAAGCTGTTTTGGCATATAAGCTTCGAGCACGACAATCTCTGCTTGAATTTTCTCGACGAGATCGTGACGACCAGCGCTTTCGAATTCTCGGAGGGAGTCGTTGCGCTGCTTCATTTCACGTGAAAGAATCGTTAATTCTTCCTCGTCTGTCAATTCTTGCTTACCGAGTTTGATCGTTTCATTTTGCAGCGATGATTTCACCATGCGAATCGTCGTAAGACGATCTTTTTCACGAAGACGCATGGCATCTTTCATATCCGCTGTCAAACGCTCCTGAAGACTCATGAGGATACACCCTCTCTAACGTTAGAACTTCTTACGCTTACGCGCAGCCTCCGATTTAAGCTTACGTTTTACACTTGGCTTTTCGTAGTGTTTACGTTTACGAACTTCTGCAAGCGTACCATCTTTTGAAACACCACGTTTGAAGCGACGAAGTGCGTCTTCAAGTGATTCATTTTTACGTACACGAGTTTCCACTAGTTTTCCCTCCCTCCGATATTACCGACTAAAGGAAACGTGTCAGACACGTCATACAACATTATAGTAGGAATATACAATTTGGTCAACAGTTGATTCAAGCGACTTTTCTGTACCCTACGCTGTTCCTTTTTGTTCTTTTCTATCCTCTCATGCTTGCATCCGTTTGACAACAAAATCTGATCATTCCTGCATCAAAATTCAGAAACTTTTTTGTAAGCGTTATCATCATTTTTTAAAATGTTTTGTCAAAAAGGGTGATGATGTGTCAAAATATAGGCAATTATCAAACAAAGGAGTGTGACATCACGTATGAAAGAAGCAAAACGTATCATTTTCGGACTTATCCTCGGATTGATTCTCGGAATCGTCCTCGCTGCATTGCCCGATAAGTCGATTTATGAGGGATTGAATAAATATGCTCTACAACCGATCGGGACGATATTCTTGAACCTGATCAAGATGCTCGTCGTACCGATCGTCTTCTTCTCGATCACCCTCGGCGTCATGGGACTCGGTAATCCAAAAGAATTGGGTCGTGTTGGCGGAAAAGCGATCACTTACTTCATGACGACGACGGCTGTCGCGATCGTCATCGCTCTCGGTTTGTCATTATTGATTAAACCGGGTACGTTCGGTAACTTCGAGACGCAAGGTCTTGAATACGATAACGGAAATCTACCAGATACGAGCTTGATCAATACAATCGTCGGTATGTTCCCGACGAACCCGATCACGTCGATGGCGGAAGGCAACATGCTACAAATCATCGTTTTCAGTGTGTTCGTCGGTTTTGGAATCACGTTCCTTGGTAAAAAAGTTTCGACGTTACGGACATTCGTCGAACAAGGGAACGAATTGATGACGTACTTGATCACGCTCGTCATGAAGATGGCCCCGCTCGGTGCGTTCGCTTTGATTGCATCGGCAGTTGGCTCACAAGGATGGTCTTCAATTAAAGCCATGTTCTTCTACATGTTAGTTGTCGTTTTATCTTTAATTATCCATTCTTTATTGACGTACGGTTCAACCGTCTCACTTCTTGGGAAGATGAATCCGTTCTTCTTCTTTAAAAAGTTCGCACCTGTCATGTTATTTGCTTTCTCGACGTCTTCGTCGAACGCAACACTTCCTGTCGC
>NZ_DJUM01000020.1:127706-158261 GCF_002440475.1 Exiguobacterium sp. UBA6282
ATCATGCAAGGAGTTGCGACTGTTTTCATCGCGCAAGTCTATGCGGTTGATTTAACACCTGGGCAACTTGCGACGGTCGTTCTGACAGCTGTTCTCGCATCGGTCGGAACAGCTGGTGTTCCGGGTGTCGGTCTCGTCATGCTAACGATGGTTCTTCAGTCGGTCAATTTACCCGTAGAAGGGATCGCTTTGATCATCGGTGTCGATCGTCTTCTGGATATGATGCGTACAGCCGTCAATATCACGGGTGACGCAGCATGTGCCGTCATCGTCTCGAAATCAGAAGAAGGTAACCTCAAAGAAGGCGAAGAAACCGATGAACGCTATGCGTAATCGTATGTCTCTTACTCCAAGAAAGGACGTTCCGCAGTTTGCGGAACGTCCTTTGTCGTTTGTTTGATTATTTTGCTAAGACGAACGAGCTGAGTCCCTCAACACGAACCGTACCTGAAACAGTGCGGATCGTTTTTGTTCCTGCTTGTTTACCATCTACGAGAAGCTTCCATTTCCCTTTCGGTAGCTTCATGTCAACTACTGTTCGATTTGCATTGTGAATGACATATAAATCGTTCTTCTGTTGTGGAGCGTCGTCATCTAGTCGATACGCAATGACTTGTGCCGGTGCTGCTTCAAACGTCAAGTAACGACGGATATCTTTAGCTGTTGCTAAGTGAAGTGCAGGGTTCTTCTTGCGTAATTCGATTAATCCTGTCATATAATCGACGTCTTGTTGACGATCCATCTTCCGTTTCCAATCGAGCTGGTTGACAGAGTCCGGTGATTTATATGAGTTATGATCGCCACCTTTTGTCCGCATGAAGTCCTGACCTGCATGGATGAACGTCGTTCCTTGTGACGTCAGCAAAATACTTGAAGCTAGACGGTGCATCTTCGTCTTCGTTGCGTCATTGTCTTGTGGATTCGTCAGGTTCAACTTATCCCAGAGGGTATGGTTATCATGTGCTTCAACGTACGTGATCGCTTGATCTGGTTCTTGCGTAAATCCTTGAATGTCTTTATCGTAAGCAATCTCGCCGACGATACCACGTTTGATACGTGTCTCAAGACCCGCTTTCCCGTTGATGAATCCAGCATCCGTGTCTTCAAAGACACTACCTTTGAGCGCATCGCGCAGGTTGTCGTTGAAATGTCCGATTCCCGGCATTTGTTTTGTGTTCGTTTGGTTTGCTTTCTCTGAATCTGGAAGAGGAGTTCCGAGGCTCCACCCTTCTCCGAACACTAGAATCGACGGATCAATTCGCTTCGTCGCCTCTTTGACAGCGTTCATCGTCTTGACGTCGTGAATGCCCATCAAGTCGAAGCGGAAGCCATCCCAGTGGTATTCCTTCGCCCAGTACGAGACAGAATCAACGATTAGTTTATGCATCATCTGACGCTCAGACGCTGTATCGTTCCCGACACCCGTTCCGTTCGCTAAGTCGCCGCCTTCTGTATAACGGTAGTAGTAACCAGGGACGATCTTATCAAGATTTGATGCTTTGGCGTCGAACATGTGGTTGTAGACGACATCCATGACGGCACGAAGACCATTGTCATGTAATCCTTGGATCATCTGCTTCATTTCCGTGATCCGGACTTTTGGATCATATGGATTTGTCGCATACGATCCTTCTGGTGCATTGTAGTTTTTCGGATCATAACCCCAGTTGTATGATTTAAGCGGATTCGTCTCATCGACGGACGCTGTATTGAAATCATAAACAGGAATGAACTGGACGTGCGTGATGCCAAGTTCCTTTAAGTGATCGAGTCCCGTCTTTGTCTTCGTTTTTTTGCCATCCTTCGTTAAACGTGTACCTGGCTCAATGACGCCAAGATATTTTCCTTTTTGTTTGATACCTGAATCGTAACCTGAATTCGTCACATCAAACATCGATAGATCACGGACGTGGGATTCATAAATGATCGCGTCTGTTGCGTGACGAAGTGGCATTTTCCCATTCGTCCAGCGTTTTGGATCCGTCTCGCGTAAATCAACGACGACACCTTGGTCTCCGTTAACAGCGACCGCTGTCGCATACGGATCAACGGCACGCGTCGATTCTTTTGCGTGTTTGACTTCATATGTGTAACCGACACCGTCAAGATCACCCTTGACCGTCACTTGATAGACACCACGATCCGTCCGTTTCATCTGGATTTCACGCGTGATATCTTTTGCCGTAGCTGCTTGTTGTTTCGGTAAACGATATAACTCGAGTTCAACGGCTTGCGCTGTCGGCGCCCAGACCTTGAATGTCGTCTTCGATTTCTGATAGTCGACGCCGAGCTTACCACCATAGGCATACTTTTGATCGAATGCTTTCGAACGCAGTACCTTCCCTGCTTCAAGAACTGCTTCTCCAAAAACAGGATGCGTCACGCGGACGACTTTTGCTAAATCGATATCAGAAGCGACTTCGACTTTCGCCGTCTTGGCATCGATCGCTGATACGACTGGATTCGTCACACCTTCGAACGTAAATGCCTTTAAGTCTTCTGCCGTCATCGGTGTATTCGTTTTAAGCGTCATCGTCCGGAAGTCATCAGCCAAAAAGCTCGTGATTTTTGGCGTCCGATCAATTTCCGGTTTGCTGTAGTACACTGTCTGGTCCCCTTCGATCAACCAGATGTCCTTCGCACCTGCATAAAAGAAACGATCGGCTCCGTCTTTTTCCGACCAGCCCTCAAGATGAGGAATGACGCCTGCAAGACGTGCTTTCGTTGGGTTATCAAGCGTTACTTTGGCAATGGCACCGAACTCATCCTGCTGATCGAATTCGAATCGTTTGCCATCTTGCGCTTCCGGCCAAGACCAGACGCCGTATTTATCATAATCATTGTCATACCGATAATAGTGGATATTCGTGTCGATTTTTTCGACGTCTGCTCCATTAGTCGGATTGACCGTCGAGATATCCTTGCTTCCCGACTCGATCCAGATTTCAGCAACTCCGTTTTTAATCATATCTTTCGTGATGAAACGATCGTTCTCAGATCCCCCATCCTTGTTCCAGTTATCATCTCGCACGATGAAGCCGACTTTTTCCGGCTGATCGACTGGAAATTCATAGGCTGCGATTTTTCCGTAAGCATCTTCACCATTAAAGGCATGTGCTTTATTCGGAAAATAATCCGGACCATTTGTCCATAACCACAGGTTCCAATCCTTCGTGGCATTCGGGTCTTCCTTGTAGTGAATGATGACCAATGTAGACTTTCCTTTTTCCAGTGCTTGACCGGATAAAGACAGTCCACTAAATATTAGTGCAAACGTTAGCGCAACGATACAAACGGATCTTATGCGTTTCATACGATAGCCATCTCCTTTGTTATGTAATCGTTTTCATTTTGCATCCGTTTACAAGTCCTGTCAAAGCCTATTTGATGATTCGAACAGAAAATAAGACTTTTGAACCAAAGTGATTCGGTTGGATGGAAAACAACAAAAAAAGAACCGTCCGTGTGGTAGACAGTCCTTTTTACCGGGTTTAAGAAGACGCGAGGATGGCATGAATCTTGGCTTTCGTTTGTCTCATGGATTCATCCGATGCAAAGAAGTACCATACCCCATCGTTTGCGATATAGCCTTCTCCGTCTAGCTTTAATGGTTTCAGCTGTTTGAATCCCGGCTGATTTTCTTGAGCAAGTTGTGCCGCCACGTCAAAACCGATGTTCGTCGCGAAATTATGCTTCATGACAATCGTGATTTCTTCCATCTTGGTCAGTAAACGAGGTCCAGCCAGTTTAGCACCGACGGCTTCTAAAACTTGACGTTGCCGAATCTGTCTGCCCATATCGCCGAGTGGATCTTGTTTTCGCATACGTGCGTAACCACTTGCTTCTAGACCAGTTAAATGAATCTTTCCTTTTTTATACTCCTTTTGTAAACGACGGTCGTTCCAGCTGAAGGCGGATGGATTATCCACTGTGACACCGCCAACAGCATCAACCAATTCAATCAACCCATCCATATTAATCTTAGCGTAATATGGGATATCGACATCAAACGTTTGTTCCACCGTCTCGACCGTCTCCTTCACACCACCATAGGTATACGTATGATTGATTTTCGTCTTCTCACCTGTCGGTATCGTAACTTGCATGTCGCGTGGAATGGACAACGAAGTCGCTTGCTTCGTTTTCGGGTTAAACGAGAGCAACATGATGGCATCTGCCCGTCCCTTATCATTCTTTCGCTCGTCGACGCCAATCAATAGGACATTGACTGGCTTCATCGATGCGAGTGGCTTTGCTTTTTCCCCACCCAACGGTTGTAAAAAGGAATGCGCCGTCTGTTGGATTTTTAAAAATGCCAGTCCCGTCGAAGCGCTAGCAATCAAGACGATCACGAGCAGAAGCGCACTGATGACGCGCCAGAGGATCGGAGGTCTTCGTTTATCGATGCGTGATTTCATACTCTGTTCTCCTTCACAATTTGTCCTCGTACGTCTTCATCAAACCGGCAATGTTCGAGTTGTGCAAAAACAGCACCGAATCGATCTGCTTTTGTTTGGCAAATCGGGAAACATCAAATGATTTTGGAACGTATCGAATATCCACGACTTCTAAGTTGGCACTTTTCGCAAGCAATGGTAACACAGGATTTGCAAACGAATCCTTTAAAACCAAAATCGTCGGGCGATTTCGATTCGCCGCTGACTTCATTGACATGATGTCGTGGTTTCCGCGAAGAAATACTTCATATCGATCGACATAATCACCTTCTTGTTTGACGAATGATTCATCAATGACAGGACGTCCACATTTCCCTTCATAACAAACATCGATACCGTTGAAGAACGCAGGGGCGTAGTAATCTAGACGGTCACCGGACGCCGCATAGGAGAGCGTCGTTTTTCGTGCTAATGATCCATAGTAGGCGTGTTGATCTTCCTTCCGCCACTTCGTCTCAGGTAACGTCGTTGACAGTCCCATTCTTTTCGTGATGACTTGGTAAGCTTCTGTTGCACCGTCGATGTTCCAGTGATGATCTGTCTTGAAGTAGTCACTTAACTTCAATCCTTGCAAAGAAAGATTGGTCATCCCCGCCGCTTGAAAGTCTCGTACCATTTTTTCATAGCGCTCGTTTGCATTGGAAGCGACATAAGACGGAATTAGTTTGTCCCGTTCTGCGATGACGGTTTTAGACGGTGCTAACGCCATATAGACCGGACGATCGACTTCTCCAACGAATTGTTTGAATGCTTGCGGAATTTTTACGTTTCCTGATGCACTCGGTTCAATCATATAATCGTTTTTTGCCGTATAAATGCCATTACGAAACGGCTGTCGAAAGACATCTTTTGATAAAAGCGCCTGTATCTCGACGAACGTTCCTCGCAACAGTAATTGATCCGTGAAATAGGTCTCCATTTTGAGCATATCCTTGCCTGTCGCGATTCCCTCGACGGTGGGCTCAACGGACTGGGCAAGTGTACGATTTTCCAGCTGGGACCGGACACGGTCTTCCCGGACAAGCGTTCCGAGTCCAATCGTCAGTAAGACGAGAATAAAACTGACAGTCGTCACCCACATCATGATTCGCTCGAAAGAAGGTGTTTGATTCGTCTCCTGTTGCGTTTTCATCAATGGCTGCTCCATGGATAATCCTCCTTTTTAGAACCGGAAATAGATGAACGGATTAAACGTGCTCGCAACGAGTGCCGATGTCGCAAGGAACAACATCAACATGGCGTACCCATACTGCATCGTTGTTCCGATCTTCCCGAGAGAGACGACGATACGTTCTCCGAGATACTTCGGAATCGGTGTCGCAGCGATACACGCGACAAGTAGTAGGACTCCGTTTTGAACGAGTTGGTAACTCGCCCGTTCATCCCATAGCACATCCGGTACGAACATTGCTTGAATATACATAACGGCTTCTGGAAACGTCTCTGAGCGGAAAAAGACCCAACCGACGAGCACGAGGATGAGCGTCCAGACTGTCGAGACGACAGGCGTACGCTCGAGCCATCTCCCGAGAAATGCCTTCTCGAGCATGATCCAAACTCCGTAATATGCGCCCCACGCGACGAATGTCCAACTCGCACCGTGCCAAAGGCCCGTCAACATCCAGACGATCGCCAGATTTCGATACTGCCGCCACGGCGATACACGGTTTCCCCCTAACGGAATATAAACATAGTCGCGGAACCAAGAGCCGAGCGAAATATGCCATCGACGCCAAAATTCTGACACGGATTTTGAAATATATGGGTAGTTGAAATTCTCCAAGAAATGAAATCCGAACATCAGTGCTAAACCAATTGCCATATCGCTATAGCCCGAAAAATCAAAATAGATCTGTAAGGCATAAGCGATGATTCCAATCCATGCTAGCCCCATCGAAAGGTCTTTCATATTAAAAACAGCGTCTGCGACCTGACCACATCCGTTCGCAAGAATCAATTTTTTTGATAGACCAATCGTAAAGCGGCGAACACCACGTGCAAAATCAGATACCGTCTCTTGACGACACTCGATCTGACTCGCAATCGTGTTGTAGCGGACAATTGGCCCCGCGACGAGTTGCGGGAAAAACGCGATATAAAGGGCGAGGTCGAGTGGATTCTTTTGCACCGCTTCCTTCCCTTTATAAATGTCGATGACGTAACTCATCGCATGGAATGTATAAAAGGAAATTCCAAGCGGTAAGACGACTTCTGGAACGAACCAACTCAGACCAAACGATTCGTTGACGGAGCGGACGAAAAATCCGCTGTACTTAAACCAACCGAGCAATCCAAGGTTGACGACGATCATGCTGAACATGATCCACTTCACTCCGACACGTTGCCGGTAGAAATCAACGAATAAGGCAAAGAAGTAATTGATCGTGACGCTGAGTAGCATCAGTAAGGCAAAGCGTGGTTCTCCGAATGCATAAAAGAACAGGCTGGCAACTAACAGCCAGCCGTTACGGAATGTCCGAGGCAACACGTAGTACACGAGCAGTACTGTCGGCAAGAACAAAAATAAAAAAATCGTCGAACTAAACAGCATAGGTTGCTTCCTCCTCTGCCTTGACGTATTGCGCGATGGCGAGTTCGCGGAGATGGACCCGGAAGCTCCCTTCGTTTAAAAACTTCCAGGCCATTTTGAAATAAACCGCTCCTGGCACACGCTCCATCTCGAACTGGACGATCGTCTCATTCGTCAACGTCAGATGCTCCGTCTCAGAGACCATCCGCTTCTTTTGCCCATACTGCATCTTGAATACTTGAACGAGACATGGTTCCGCCACTTCAAAACGGCACGTTACCTGAATGATGTCACCTATCAGTTCAGCATCTTTTCGATACAGTTTTGAAGGCGGATGTTGAAAGCCTTGATCGAACAGTTGCAGATACAGTTTGTCAGTCGCTATCGCATCCTGAAAATCAAAACACACCCCCGGCGCTGCATCTTCGAGCAAAATCTTTTCCTGAGTACCGAACGGAAAAAACTGATAGCTCGCGACGGTCAGCTCCTTATTCATACCGGTACCTCACTCATGATCGCATCGACGATTCGTTCTGCTGCCTGTCCATCGCCATACGGATTCGCGGCTTGCGCCATCGATTGATAGAATATTTCGTCCGTCAATAATTGATGGCTCATCGCATAGATATGCTCTGGATTCGTACCGACCAGTTTCAAGGTTCCTGCTTCGACGCCTTCAGGTCGTTCCGTCGTCTCCCGTAAGACAAGAACGGGAACACCGAGTGAAGGCGCTTCTTCTTGAATCCCGCCTGAATCTGTCAGGATGAAGGAAGCACGAGCTGCCAGGTTGTGGAAATCAAAGACATCAAGCGGCTCAATCAACTGAATCCGTGGATGATGCTCTAGGCGAGCTGCTGCTTCTAGCACGACTGGATTCGGATGGACTGGATAAACGATTTCTATTTCCGGATGATCATTTGCCAACTGTTCAATCGCTTCAAAAATCGTTGCCAGTTGTAAATGGTTCTCACGACGATGAACCGTCAGCAAGACGAGTTTTCGCCCCGACTTCTCAAGTCGTGTCAGAACAGGATGCGTATAGCTAGCAGAAACGGTTGTCTTAAGTGCATCAATGACCGTATTACCCGTTACGATGATTGGTGTCTGTTTGTTCTCAGCACGTAAATTCATCGCCGCTTGTTCGGTTGGAGCAAAATGATAATCCGCCAACACACCTGTCAATTGACGATTCATCTCTTCCGGAAACGGTGCATACTTTTCATATGTCCGCAGTCCTGCTTCGACATGACCGACTGGAATCTGTTGATAGAATGCCGCTAACGAAGCAGCGAACGTCGTCGTCGTATCCCCATGGACAAGAACGAGATCCGGCTGTTCCTTTTCGAGGACACGACGCATCGCATTCAGAATACGTGCCGTCATCTCCTCTAACGTTTGACGCGGACGCATCAAATCCAAGTCATGGTCCGGAGTGATCTGGAACAATTCGAGTACCTGATCAAGCATTTCCCGGTGTTGCGCCGTTACGACGACAATCGGTTCGACGTCTGGGCGGTTTTCAAGTGCTTTTACGACAGGTGCCATCTTAATGGCCTCAGGTCGTGTTCCGAATACGAGCATGACACGTTTCATCTACTTCATCCCCTATCTCATTTCATGACGATCGTTCGATCGTCTCGCCTCTCATCTGTTGCTCAATGTCACCGATTCGACCGGTTCGTTTTTTCGAAACATAGTGAGTGGCTTGCTTTTTGGATAACTGTTTGTACCAATATAAATATTTATTGTATTCCGCGAGTGTTTCATTCGTTGGACCAAATAAACGCACTTCACCGTATTCCAGCCAAAGGATCTTCGTACAAAAGCTTTTGACTTGATTCAAAGAATGGCTGACGAAAAAAATCGTTTTTCCTTGATCCCGGAATTCGCGCATCTTATCGAGACACTTCTCCGTAAATGTTTGATCGCCGACAGATAAGGCTTCATCGATGATCAAGATATCCGGATTGATATTGATCGAGATAGCAAAACCGAGACGTGCCCGCATCCCACTCGAATAGGTTTTGACTGGCTGATCGATGAACTCTCCGATATCCGCGAATTCGAGAATTTCCGGTGTGATCTCCTCGATTTGCCGTTTGGTCAGTCCCATCATCAATCCTTTGAGCTCGATGTTATCGCGACCTGTCAGTTGACTGTTCAATCCACTTGAGATGGCAATCAGTGCTGATTTTCCTCCTAGCGTGACACATCCATACGTAGGCGGTGTGACGTTAGCAAGTAAATGGGATAACGTTGATTTCCCACTACCGTTGATGCCTACGACACCCACGATTTCTCCCTCTTCAACAGAGAAGGAGACATTTTTGAGCGCATAAAAGGATTTTCCGCTCACTTTTCCAAAGAGCACTTCCTTTAATTTATCGATTGGACGCTCATAGAGCATGTACCGTTTTGAAACGTTCTCAAACACGACGTGACTCATCGTCTTTCCTCCTATACATAATCAATGAAGTAGCGTCGGAAACGAATATGGACCGCTGCTCCGACGAGCAGGATACCGAGTGTCACACTCCAAAAATAAGCGCCATACCAGATGTGATCCATCAAGTAACCGGTTCCGATCAAGGCGGAGCGGTACCCCTCAATCAAATAGACGAGTGGATTCAACATCAATAGCATCTTAAACAGTGAATGTTCTGGGGGAATCCACATGATCGGCGTTAAATACATCAGCATCCTTATCGCGGATGTCACCATGTTCTGGACGTCTCGGATCATCGTAGCAAGAGCCGACAATAACAACGAGACGGCATAAAGAAAGATAACGCCGGCTGGAACGATATAAAACAGCTCGAGCGTATGCCATCCTGGGAAGTAACCAAATGCACTTCCTAAAACGATCGTCAGGGCAATCATCGCAAGGTGTCGATAGAATTGAGCCAAAATGACATATGCCGGAATCGTACTCAACGGAAAATGCATTTTAGAGACGAGCGCGACCCGACCGTAGATCGACCGTGATCCACTTGGAATCGTGCTTCCGATGAAGAACCATGCGATCAGTCCACTAACGAGCCAAAAGACGAATGGAATTCCGTCGACAGGATGTCCACCACGGATTCCAAAACCAAAGACGACCCAGTACACCCCGATCTGGAGGAGTGGCGTCATGATCTCCCAAAACCAACCTAAATACTGCATGCTATACTGACTTTTTGTTTCATAGAGTGACAGCCGAAAGATCAGATACAGATGATCTTTCAGCTCCCCTCCAATCGTTCGTAACGCGTTCATATTGCTTTTGCATCCACTTCCGTCACGCGGTGCGTATGCAAGTTACCGAAGTTGAGGACCTTGACCGCATCGAGTTCACGGACAATTCCTTTTGTATCGAAGAGTAACGGTGTCCGCATGTAGTTTGCGAAACGACGTGAATCGAATTGTTTGAACTCATCGTGGTCGACTAAGACGAGTGCTAGATCGGCGTCTTGGATCGCTTCGATTTCATCAACGAGTTCAAAGCGTGTCGAGATGGAATGCTCGACGTGTGGATCACAGACCGCGACATCGAGTCCACGATCGAGCAATTGTTCAATGACTTCGACAGCTGGGCTCTCGCGCATATCGTCAACATTTCCTTTATACGTCACACCGAAGACAGCGATTTTTGGACGAACACGTGAACCGACGAGACGAGCGGCTTGTTCAGCGACGAATTGTGGCATTTGGACGTTCGTTTGTCGTGCCGTATGAATGATGCGAGCAAGCGATGGTGCTTTTGCGACGATGAAGTACGGATCGACTGCGAGACAGTGACCACCTACACCCGGTCCTGGATGATGCAAGTTCACACGTGGGTGCATGTTTGCCATCTCGATGACATCTAAGACGTTGATCTCAAGCTGGTGACATACTTGCGTCAATTCATTTGCCAGTGCGATGTTGACATCACGGAACGTATTTTCCATCAATTTCGACATTTCGGCTGTCTTCGCGTCGGTCCGAACGATTTCTCCTTGAACGAATGTTTCATAGACGGCTGCTCCTACCTCTGCACATGCCGGTGTCAATCCTCCAACGATCCGGTTGTTATGAACGAGCTCGTGTAAGATCTGCCCTGGTAACACACGCTCTGGGCAATGAACGACATAGACGTCTTCACCGATCGTAAAGCCGGCTTCTTCAATCAGTGGACGAACATGATCGTCCATAGTGCGTGGCGCGATCGTCGATTCAACGATGACGACGTTTCCTTTTTCAAGGAACGGCAACATGTTGTTGACGGCTGACACGACGTATTTTAAATCACATGATTTATACGTATCGTTCAAGTTCGGCGTCGGGACGGCGATTAAGAAAACATCGGCCCGTTCTGGCGTAAGTGTCGCTCGGAATTTTCCGTTAGCGACGACTCGTTTGATGACATCCTCGAGTCCTGGTTCCTCAATATGAATCGTTCCCGTGTTCAGAAGATTGACGATGTGTGGATCGATGTCGACACCGACGACCTCCGTGCCGTGATCCGCGAACATCGCCGAAGAAGGTAATCCAATATATCCTAGTCCGATTGTGCAAAGTTTCATTTTGTCATTCCTCCATCGAGTTAGTCATACTAGCCAACGAACGGTCTGTGGCTTGGCTGTAACTAGACCATAACGACATTTCCTTTGCTTTCCAATGCTTCTAACCATCTCTTAAACCATTCTTCACAGACCTTACATTTCCAGCGTTTTCTATTGTTTTTGTAAATCTTATGAAGCTTTCACGAATACTTCGTTGCCATTCATATCAAACAAAACGACCCGTCAAGAATCCACCTTCATTCCACGTGGATTTCCCTTCGAGTCGTTGACTATTTTTCTTATTTTGTCCCAGATTCCATGAAAATCGAGTCATAGACAGCAAGAAGTCGGCCTTTTTCTTGTTCCCAGTTGTATTGTCTCCTTGCTACGCTTGCTCGCTCCTGCATCACTCCGAGCAAGCTCTTATCCTTCACTAGACGATTGACCGCCTCGGCGATACTATGCGGTGATTCGACATCGACGATCAAACCGATTCCTTCTGTTTCGACGACACGACGGATTTCTGGTAAGTCGGCCGCAACGACAGGAATTAACGCTGCCATGTATTCGAATAGTTTATTCGAAGAAGCTGAATAATGATTGAAGCAAACGTTCTGGAGGACTTGAAAGCCGACCGTCGCCGCTGCCGTGTAACTGGGTAGTTCAGCAAGCGGAACCTTATCAATGAAGCGGATACGAGACTTTTCCGATGATTGCGTGGCCAGTTGCATCAGTTTCCCTTTTAACTTTCCATCTCCAACGAAAATAAGTGTTCCTCGATCGATGAACGGCATCGCTTCAATGAGTCGCTCCAGTCCACGTCCTTCCTGGATCCCGCCTTGATACAACAAAATCGGCTCGTCTGGTGCGAGTGCTAACTCTTCGCGTAACGGTCGCGGTTGCGGAATAATCGGTTCGTAAAACGGATAATTGTGCAAGACGGATGGTCGGGTTCCATATAATTTTTGATGATAATCTGCACGCGTGTCATTTTCAACGATGGTCTGGTCGACGAATCGAAGCAACCAGCGTTCTAATTTCCCTTGCATGCTTCCGTATCCTGTCCGATCGGTCTGGACTTCATGCGAGTCATAGACGATTTGTGCACCACGCGCCGCCCCAATCGCTTGTGGTAACGTATTGACATCGTTCGCATGCATGACGTCATAATCATGCTTCCGGGCAGTACGTGTCATACGAAGAATGCCGAAACTGTTATATAGGGCGTAACGGATGAATCGACTTCGCATGAATAAAAAGAGCACGAGCATCACGGGAATGAGCCATGGCGCAAGAAGCGCACCCATCAATCCGATAGCAAGTGTCCGTTTTTTCCGTTTGCGAAAGAACGGGAGCCACCTCGCAAAAGGTGGCGTCCGGTCGATTCGAATGACGCGAAACCCTGACATCGGGTATTCGACTTCTGGAAGTGTGCCGTCATTTAAGCAGTATAGATCCACGCGGTGTCCTGCTTCGACGAGTGCCGTACATTCACGTAAGACACGGGCGTCATTCGTAAAAGGATTCCAAACAAACATTCCAATGCGCTTCATTCTGCGACCGCCTTTCGTGACTGCGTTTGTTCGATGGCTTCAAACAAGCGCTGTTCATTTTGTTCCCAATCGAAATGGCGTTGGACGTAATCCACACCCGCCCGTCCCATCGTTGCACGTTTCTCTGGATTTCGTGATAACTCGAGAATATGATCGACGATCTCCTCTTTTTTCCGCTGGACAGACACATAACCGGCTCCTGCTTCTTCGATGACATNNCGCCGCATGACCTGATACCGCACCGACGATGGCACAGCCCATCGCCATGTAGTCGATGATTTTGCCTGGTGTCACTGTATCGAACGCTGTACTCTCGACGAGTGTCGCAAAGGCAATGTCACTCTTCGCGAGTTGTTTCAATGCATCCCAGCGTGGCATCGCGTCAAGAAACTCGATATTCGTCAATCCTCGTTCCTTAACGAGTCGTTCGAACGTTTGTTTGTGATAACCATAACCGACGACTTGAAAGCAGATATCTTGCTCCTGCTGAAGTTCCTGTGCGACATCGAGTAACAAGAATACATCTTGCGCGAGCCCGATATTCCCTGTATACACGACGCGAACTTGTTCCGATACTTTTCGACGTTTGATTAACCACTCGTTTTCCTCGATCGAGTTCGGGATATAATGAATTTTTTCCGGTGCAATGCCTCGTCCTTCGATATACGATCGAAAACCTTCACTATTGATGACCAGTTGATCCGCCTGTCGATACATCCACTTTTCAAGCCAGTAGAGCGGAGTCAATAAGAGACGCGATTTCGTAATGCCGACGCCAATCAACGATTCTGGCCATAAATCACGCACATCAAGAATCAAAGGAGCCTTTTTGACATGTTTCGCGACGACCCCGACAAGCCCCATGAAGATGGACGGCGTCGTCGCATAGATGTAGGCGTAGGATTTTGGATCATGTCGAACCTCTCTCACCGCAAGTACGAATTGTTCCACGAACAAGCGAAGGCGCCGCCATAAATTATTTGTCGCCCGGACGTCACGCGGTTGGATACGAGTCACATGTGCCGTGTCCAGGCTCGGTTCATCCCAGAACATCGAGTCCGTATAGAGTTCTGCCGTCGGATAGAGCGGTTCTGACGTCAACACATGGACGTCACTTCCGGCTTGTTCCATCCGCTTGAAGATATTCTTCATTCGGTTTGCCGCACTCCCGATTTCCGGATAGAAATTTTGACAAATCATCAAGACATTCATCGACGACTCCGGCGCTGCTTGAGTTGACGTCGGAACTTCCAGTAGCGGACGACGATTTTTCCGAGCTTTGATCGCGCGAGTGAGCGGTATTTTGATTTCCATGATGCATTCGCCTCCAGCAATTCCAGATTTGTCACCAATGACGCTTCGAACCGATCGAGCAGTTCAGCATATTGTTCTTCGAGCATCTTGTATTGTTCACGCTGTTCCTGTAATTGCTGTTCATGACGTAGTGATTCCGCTTGTGCTTGCTCGAATAAATCTGTTTGTTCCGCTAACCGCTGTACTTTTCGTTCTAGATTCTGTTGCTTGCGTTTTAAATCAATGATCGTTGCAAGATGCAATCGTTCCACCTCTTCAAAGGCGTCTTCGAGCCATTCGACTTCCGCTGGTAAAATGGCTCGACCCTCTCGTGGTTCAGGATAGACTTGAATCGTGATCCCTAGCCACTTATCAAGCCGCTCGACCGTCTCGATTTTACCGAAGGGCGTCAACTGTTCAAGCAGTCGATTTAAATAATACGTCCGTTTGTGATCCGCATAATCGTTCACTCCAAATGGAACTGTGATGACGAGTCGTCCTTCTGGTGCGATGAAGGAGACGGCACGAGCGATGAAGCGTTCCGGCTCCCCGATATGTTCCAATACTTCCGTCATCAAGACTGTGTCGAATTGAATGTCAGCTGTATACGTCATGACATTCGCTTCATGTAATTCCACTTTTTCCTTTACGGATGCCGGTTCCTCAAGCAATGCTTGTTTGGCTTCAGTAATCGCTTCTGGTAAGACATCGATTCCGACGACATGTTTCCCTTCCCGTCCAAGCAAAATCGGAACAACTCCACCGGAACAACCGATATCTAAAATGTGCTCCCCTTTTGCTTGTCGAACGATCCAGTGAACACGCGCGCGCACTTTTTTACCGAATCCCCCCCCTAATTGATCGTAGTAAGCTGCTCGGATTTGATCTTTTGGTCGTGCTGTCTTCATCGATGCCGTCATTTCTGCACCTCCTCAAGTAATAGATGTTGAAGGCGATCTGTCTCCTGACGGTCTGCAAGCTCCATGAATCGACGGATCAACGGGTTCGTCAATGTGATCGGCTCATAGAAACCAATGATTGTGCGCAACAATGCGACACTTGGTGCGAAATCCTTATCACTGCAGTAGCGTAATTTAACGAGATACCAATGCTCGAAGAAATGCTCGAATCGTGTTTCCTTGTATACCTCAAGCACTCCATAACGAGCGAATTTCTCAGCTCGTGCCCGTTCTCGGACAACACTGCGTTCAAAAAATTTCACCGTCAATGCATTCACGGTCGATCCTGCAACTGCTGCATAATAATAATGGATGACCCGATTGACGAGTAAGACACGATTGGCGCGAAGCATCAATTCCTGGAAAAACAAGGAGTCCTGACCGACTGCACCGACGACCTGTTCCAATTGATGTTCGAGCAAGAAGGTACGACGGACGACGAGTGCTTGAATGCTTTGTACCGCAAAGCGATGTTTCAATAGAAAAGCTTTTGGATCTTCACAAACCGTTCGTCCTTGTTTGCGAATCGTCGGCAAGGCGATGATACTCGTCTTCTCGGCAAGTTTTTTCATATGACCCGCTACAAAATCAAGTGATGGATCGTTCTCTAATTCCTGAAGCAAAAAGGCATAACGATCGCTGAGTACCTCGTTATCTGGATCAAGGAACGTCACATAGTCAGCTCGTGCCATCTCGACTCCCTTGTTGCGAGGACGCGAAGCACTACCACTACCACCTGTCTCGAAGAAATAGGTTCTGACATTGCCATAACGTCGCGCGAGACGTTCTACGGCTTGACGTGCCTCTATGTCCGTCGATCCATCATCTACGAGTAAAATCTCTGACTCCATGAATCGATCCATCCGTGTTAGACTGGCGAAGCATTTATACGTGAGATGTTTCCCATTGTTATAGATGGGAACAACGACCGACAGTTGCGGTGTGTGATCCGTCGGAACTACTGTCTGCTCGTTCCACTCAAATTGATCGAGCAACAGCGTTTTTCCGTTCAATTCACCTGCTTGAAACGCGTCATATCCGATATCTGACCGCCAGATAATCGCACCGTTTCGGCTACCGCTCATCTCATGTAGATGATATGGATGTTGGCTCCCCTTTCGGACAATGCTGGCATCGCTATATTTAAAGCCATTCACGAGGTCCTCTAAATAATATTCACCGTAGGATTCATGCCCATCCATCCAAGCAACGAGATCCGCTTGATCATAGGTTTGCTCCGTCAATGCATCCGCTGAGACGATTTCGTCTGGTGTGAGACTTTGACGATTGATCACGTCACGAATGACTTCCCCATCCTGAGCGACAACGATTAGTAAACGATGCTTTCGTGTTTCAGGTACTCGTCCAATGAACGCTAGAATCTGATCCATCCGTTCGAAGACTGTATGCTCCGTCATGACGGCACGAAGTCCTTCTGCTCGTAAACGTTCGATTTCTTCTTGCGATGTGCGTTCTACGATCGCCGTCGCCTCCTGTGCGTCATGTACGGTGAAGATGTTCGGGAACTCATTGTTGACGGCGATACTGTAATTCGACAAGATCAAATTACCGAGTGCTTGCGATTCATAGACGCGACGGGCACACATCGTCTTACTATATTTGATGCTATTTAGGTTCAGGACCCAGTCATAACATTTACTGACTTGTTGTAAGGCATCATAAGGAATCGCTGGTGCGACCCGTGATTGATAGCGTTCCGGAAACTGATAGGCTGGTAAGTCGAGATGATAATTCCGGTCCACGATATCGAGTTCGTGCGAAGACTGCATGACCCCATCAAACAACATCTCCGTATCTTTCACACGCTCCGGATATTTCGCCATCCAGCTACCGGCGAATAAAACGCCCTTCTTTCGGCTACGTGTCGCTCCAATCGGATTGTGAATCAATGGATTGACTCCAAACGGCATCGCCATGATTCGATCATGTCCACATAAAACACGATATTCAGGAATCATCGCCTCATCTGAAGTCAGGACATAATTGGCAGCTTGAGCCACGTCTTGAAACCGTTCATGGTTACTCGGGTCTTCCGTCGATTGAAAGACGACTGGAATTCCTTTGGCTTTGACTTCCTGCATCATCGAAAGTAACCGTTGGCGTTTCTTTGAATTTGGTGTGGCGACACCTTTCCAATCATCCCCACGTAATCCTTTCCATGAAGATACGACCAAAAAGAGATCAATCTCGCGCTCGAAAACTTCTTCGAATGTGTTCGCATTGACATAATGGAGATGAACGGCATCTTCATAATAGGCATACATGAATTCCGAGCAGACGATTGCCATCTCGATTGGTCGTTTTTCATAATAACGCGTCGTCGTCCGTACCGGAATATGTGAGACATCCAATTGATCTAGTAATGACGCTTGGCTATTTTGTTGATAACGTGTCGTCGTGTTTTTAGAAGTTCGAACCGTTGGCAGACGCAAGACGTCCAGCTGACGAAGTTTTTCGAGTGACTCTTTACTTGCTGTCGTCTCGCTTGTGAGCCGTTTTTTCTCTTCGCGAACCCAGTTCAGTTGTTGCATGATTTGTCGTTTCCATTTTTGATCACTCACACGTAAACACCCTTCCTCTTTTCAACTCTTTTTTAGTCTACGGAAGCAATTCAAAGGCTACTTGAAGGACTTGCAAGGTTTTTGTAAAGACTTAGTGAAGCTTTTTTGGATTTTCCTTACATTCCATTTCAGTCAACCTGTATTTCCTAGGAAATCGACCGGTTTCGCTTTCTTGTCCGTGGAAATCATTTACGCGTTTTCGAAAACGACTCTTATGCACTCTCATTGTTTTGGATTTAAAAAACGGGGAAACATTACTACGTACTGATAAAAGGAGATGACTGGACATGTTAAACGAAAAAAATCATGATTTACCAGATGAAAAGGCAGACGTTGGTCTTCACCCGGACCCTGATCCAGCTGAGACATCAGATCCCGGAATCAAGCCTGCGGAAACACAACATCCGGATCCAGATCCAGAAGAACTCAAGCGCGATCAAAAGGATTCATGAATCTCATGCCATAAAAAAGAGGTTGCGGAATAATTCCGCAACCTCTTTTGGCGTATTACTTAACTTTTACTAATAGTTTCCCTGTGTTCGAGCCATCGAATAATCCGAGGAAAGCATCTGGTACACGATCGAAGCCTTCAAAGATCGTCTCTTCATATCGTAATTTCCCTTCACTGACCCATTGACCGAGTTGCTCAGCCGCTTCCTTGAATCGTTTGCCATAATCCCCCACTAAGAAACCTTGCATGCGCGCACGCGCAATGATTAATTTCGATTGAACACGTGGACCGATGTCCTGTTGTGCGTTATACCCAGAAATAGCGCCGCAGACCGGTACCCGCGCGAATGGATTAAGCCGATCCAGAACCGCATCGCCGATCTCTCCACCGACATTTTCAAAATATACATCGATGCCGTCTGGACACGTCCGGTCTAATGCTTTCCGGATGTCTTCCGTTTTGTAGTTGATGACTTCGTCAAAACCAAGATCTGCTTTTAAGTGCTGTAACTTTTCGTCACTTCCTGCAATCCCAACTACTCGTGCACCTTTGATTTTAGCGATTTGACCAACGATCGATCCAACAGCCCCTGCTGCTGCCGATACGACAACAGTTTCTCCTGGCTGTGGATTCCCGATATCAAGCAACCCGAAATACGCCGTCATCCCTGTCATTCCGAGAACACCGAGCGCTGTTGAGATTGGAGCGATCTGCTCATCGATTTTACGGACACTTTTCGCATCGACGACTGCTTTCGTTGCCCAATCGAGCATCCCCACGACGACATCACCTGACTTGAACGCCTCACTTTTAGACTCGATGACACGCGCTACGACACCCCCGTGAATCGGTTCATCAATCTCAAACGGTTGCGAATAAGAACGCGTATCGTTCATACGTCCCCGCATATATGGATCGACTGAGATATAGAGTGACTCCAGTGCGACTTGCCCTTCTCGTAAATCTGCTAACTCAAATGATTCATAACGGAATGTTTCCCCTGTTGGTTTTCCGTTTGGTCGTTCTGCTAATACGATACGTTGTTCTGACATGATTCATGACCTCCTCATTCAATATACTTCTTCACTGTAACAATTCCGTTTCTGAAAGACGAATCCTTTGCTCGTTTGGAATTTTCTAACTTTTCCTTGACGTCCTTCTGTTCTTACCGTAAGATAAAACACAATTCATAACTTTTATACTGTTATGCACAAAAGCGTTACATAAGGAGAGGATTTTGTGGATTCATCTATTTTGCGTCAGCCACGTCAATTTGCAGTGCATGTTTTAAACGGTCTCAGTATTGGAATTCTCGTTGCCCTTATTCCAGGAGCCTTACTCGGTGAACTCGCTAAGGCATTATTGCCATACGTTTCTGGTGCCCAACACGTTTTGGACGCAACGACACTCGCGATGCGACTTTTACCAATGGTGATTGGTGTCGCCGTAGCGATGCAATTTAAAGTGACACCGATCGCCACCACATCGATTGGACTCGCGACGGTCGTCGGCTCAGGTGTTGCGACCCGTGCGGATGCGACATTCGTTTTCGTCGGTACAGGTGATGTCATCAATGCTGGTTTGACGGCAGCTATTGCAACAGCAATCGTCTTATTGATTGGTGAACGCTTCAAAACATATACGGTGCTTGTCATGCCAACGATTTTGATTGTCGGTGCCGGTGGAATTGGTGTTCTGACGTATCCGTTCGTCACACGGATCACAACAGCAATAGGACATGTCATCTCAGACTTCACGGCACTTCAACCCGTCTTGATGGGCATTCTAATTGCGGTCGCCTTTTCCGTTCTCATCGTCTCTCCGCTTTCGACGGTCGGCATTGCGACCGCGATCAGTTTATCGGGTGTTGCTGCCGGAGCTGCCAATCTAGGTGTCTGTGCCGCTGGGTTCGGTCTTGCGATTGCCGGTTGGCAAGCGAATTCACGTGGAACGTCGATTGCTCATTTTCTTGGTTCTCCTAAAATCCAGATGGCGAACTTCATTCGTAATCCATTGATGATTCTACCTGTCATGTGTAGTGCCGCTATCCTTGGTGCATTAGCAGGAATGCTCGGTGTTCAAGGTACACCGTTTAGTGCCGGATTTGGAATGTCTGGTTTAATCGGTCCAATCAATGCGCTACACCTGATGTCAGGAGGATGGACGCTCTTCAATATGACATTCGTGCTTGGTCTTTTTATCGTCTTACCCATTATTCTCTGTTTATTGTTCCATCTACTCTTCCGGAAGTTCCGTCCATGGATGAGCGCAGAACCGTACCGACTCGATTTCGAGTAAGTGCATCTTGATTGATATTTTAACCACAAAAAAGCCAAGCCGACCGTCTGAAAAAATCGACGTGTCTAGCTTGGCTTCTTACTTCTTTATTTTTCAATCACTGTTAACAAATCAAGCGGTGTCTCGATGACATGATCTGCCGAATTCCACTCGGATGGCGTACCAAAACCATATTGACATAAGACGACCGGCATATGTTCCTTACGAGCCGCTTCGACATCAGAAGACCGATCTCCAATCATCCAGTAAGATCCTTCTCCAAACTCATCGCGGTGAGCGCGTAAGATATCCGATTTTTCTTTTCCATTGACGGATTCCAAGCATTTCGGACTTGTGAAGAACGAGCGGATTTCCTGACTATCAAGCACAAGGTTTAGATAGTGGTTGCCGCAATTACTTGCAGTCGAGACCGTGTGTCCCGCTGAAACAAGAGCTTGCAATAATGATCGAATTCCGTCAAATAAGACATTCTGCTCAACCATCGTCTCTTCTAAATGACCATGTCTTTTTTTACGGATTAACCGAATATCCTCTTCTGAGGCTTCCGGAATCGCTTTACGCCAAAAGGCACTTCCCGCCAACCCATAACTTGCTTGTACACTAGCTTGAGAAGGTTTTGGAAGATGCGGCATGTCCTCCATCGCCCGATGGATTGCTTCTGTCATTTGTTCCGTTGAGTCAATCAATGTACCGTCGATATCGAATAAGATAATTGCCATGTTCCCACTCCTTTTACATCTCTTTTTTTGCTTTTCTCTTTTTCTGAATCAAATAGCCAACCGTAATCAACACGCCTAAACCAATCCAAACTATCGGGTGATTGAGGTGATGCAATTTTCGCCATTCATGACCAACAGCTTTCCCGCCCCAAATGAAGAGCGTCGACCAGAGGAAAAAGGAAATCGTCGTCACGACGGTAAACGTCCAGCGTGAAACACCAGTTAGACCGGCACCAATCGCAAATCCGATACGCCACATCGGAGAAAGAAGAAGAATATAGCGTCCTTTCGTCTCCATTTGCGTCTGAAACTGGAGCATTTTTGTTTCTGAAATCCGAAACCATTTGAATAAACGATTCAATAACCGTTCACTCCCGAACTGTCCAATCGTAAAAAAGAGGTTCTGACTAATGACGAAGCTTACTACAGCAAGGAACACCATGAATAGCAGATTCGCCTGTGCCGTATGCACGAGATATCCTGCATACGCGAGCGGTACTTCGCTCGGTATGAATGGAAACATGAGCGTCATCATGATCCCGATATAACCGTATGATTCCATCCAGTGGTGTCCCATTTTCGCCCTCCCTCTCTCTTTACCAACTATTTCTAGTGTATCGAAATTTCAAGAGGGCGTACAGGAAACGGCTCTTTTTACATCAGAAAGAGCGACTTCTTGTGTGAAGTCGCTCGGATCATCTATTTGATCAATACGCATCCTCGCTTTGCAATGGTTGCGTACGACGTTTTTGTTGTTCATCTTGCCAGTCGCTGAAACGTGTCAATTCTTCAAAGACTGTTTTCGTGACGAAAAGGATGACCGCGATATCGTCTGCAAATCCAAATCCGAGTACGAAATCAGGTACGAGGTCAATTGGTGACACGAGATAAACCAATGCGCCGATTACTTTTAAGATCGTCGTACGACGAATGTTGCGGTATTCACCTGACTGGTACGCGCGAATCATATCGACGAACAACGTCAACGGTGAAAAGACGACGGACAAACGAGAGTTCCCGTTTACCTTTGCAGTTGCTCGTTGTAACAGCGAGTTCGTCTTTTTCGGGCGATCAATATAATCTTTTGCATCTTCGGCATATTGATTTTGTTGTTTTTCTAATTGTTGATTCGAGAATTTCATTCCTATTTTCCCCCATTCTAAAGTAACTTCGACGCTTTTCTATTTCCCTGTTCCTACGGATGATAATCCTGTCAGGTTTCAGGATATGATGGAACGGTAAAAAAGGGAGAGAAGCGTTACAGAAAGGATGATTTTTATGAATCATGTTAATCAAACTGTCATCATTACGGGAGCCGCGAATGGCATTGGTGCAGAACTCGCCCGCACCTACGCTGCGCATGGCGCAAATGTCGTTCTTGCTGACATCGATCAGATGACAGGAGACGAATTAGTTCAACAAATTGAAGAAGATGGTGGGACGGCTTACTTCTATCACCTCGATATCCAACACGAAAAAGACGTTCAACTGTTGATTGAGAAAGCGATTGAACATACTGGTCATATCGACATCGTCATCAATAACGCCGGTATCATGATTCGAAAACCCTTACTCGAATTGTCACTTGAGGAATGGGATCGGGTTCATCATACGAACCTGCGTAGTATCTTTTTAACGACTAAGGCCGCTACACCTTATTTGAAACAAAGTAAAAGTGGTGGTCGGATCGTCAACCTGGCTTCGACCCGCGCCTTCATGTCGGAACCGCATACAGAATCTTATGCATCGACGAAAGGTGGCATTTTTGCTCTGACCCATGCACTTGCTGTCTCACTCGGAGAAGACGGAATTCTCGTCAACGCGATTGCTCCTGGTTGGATTGAAACCGGTGACTATCAAGAATTATCACCTGAAGATCATAGTCAACATCCAGCTGGTCGCGTCGGAAAACCAAGTGATGTCGCTCGTGCGGCTCTCTATCTAACACACCCGGATAACGATTTCTTAACGGGCGAAACACTGGTCCTAGACGGTGGGATGACACGAAAGATGATTTATGAAGAATGATTCGGATGGAGTGCCTTTCGGGGCACTTTTTCATTTCACAAAAACTATATTTATACCTTTTTCAAACATTAATAAACCTTCTATTTATACGATGTTACAAAAATATATCTTCTGACATCATTCGGAAATCAATCAATTACACATTGATTTTTCCTTTCGTATCAACATTTTCTGTTTTTTCTTCTGTTCACGTATCATTATTTTCATAAATTCTTCATTCTTTTCGCTAGCTTCTCTTGCATTTTTTTAAAAGAATTGTAAAGTGGATTTTCCGATTTTCTTGTTAGAGTGGGAAAGGTAACACTTCACAAGGGAAAGGAATGACGCTTAGTTTATGAAACGACCTTTCGGAAAGTCACTCGGGCTATCGCTCATGACATTCACTTTACTCGCAAGTCCGCTCATGACGACAACTCCCGTCGACGCGGCAAGTTCATATAAAGAAAAGCAACAACAAAACCAGCAACAACAATCGAAGCAACGCGAGGCGTTGTCTCAAAAAAAGAATCAATTATCTAAAGCACAGCAACAAGTCTACGCCCTGGATCAACAGATTAACGGGCTGACATTACAAGTCGTCGAGAATCAAAAGAAAATCGACGAAAACACGAAACAAATTGCTCGATTAGAAGATAAGATCGAAAAGCTACAAAAGAAAATCAAGAAGCAAGAAAAAATGCTCGGTGATCGTCTGGCGGTTCGTCAGTCTAAAGCCGATAATGCCCCGCTGCTTGAAGCCGTCTTCGGTGCAAAAGATGTTGGTGATA
This sequence comes from Exiguobacterium sp. UBA6282, assembly GCF_002440475.1. Taxonomy (NCBI): domain Bacteria; kingdom Bacillati; phylum Bacillota; class Bacilli; order Caryophanales; genus Exiguobacterium; species Exiguobacterium sp. UBA6282. The sequence continues at coordinate 151,870 of NZ_DJUM01000020.1, forward strand.
TGATTAGCCGTTTCAACGCCTTCAATACAATTGCGGAAAGCGATGCTTCTTTATTAAAAGATTACGAATCAAACAAAAAAGAACTGGCAGCTGCGAAAGAAGAACTGAAGCAGACACGCCAAGACTTGATTGAAGATCGTAATGTTTTAAAAAAGAAACAACGTGAACTAAAACAAGAAAAACAAAAGCGCACAGCACTGTTGAAACGCTTGACGTCACAAAAGAAAAAAATCGAATCCAACATCCTCAGCCTGAAAGAGGCATCGGCCCAACTGAAGGCACAGGAAGCAGCTGAAAAAGCAGCAGCACGAGCAGCAAAGGCAGCTGCAGCAAAAGCTGCGAAACAATCGGCAGTGCCAGCATCTGTTAGCAAGGCCAGTACGAAAGTCATCTCAAAAGCAAAAGGTAAATTCATCAAACCTGCTCAAGGCTCCGTCTCGCAAGGAATGGGTGCAGCAAGCGGAAGCAATGGTTATGCGTACCACAATGGAACCGACTTCGCTGGTCCACTCAACTCGCCAATCGTTGCATCTGCAAGCGGGACAGTCATCTTAGCAAGTTCAGGTGGTCCTTACGGCAACCACGTCTATATCTCTCATAATATCGACGGGAAAACATATACGACCGTGTATGCCCATATGAATGCCTTAAACGTTAAACAGGGACAACAAGTCAAACAAGGACAGCAAATCGGTGTTCTCGGAAGCACCGGTAACTCGACTGGTCCACACTTGCATTTTGAAATCCATGATGGTGGATACCAGTATGATGCGAATGGACGGACGAATGAACTCGATCCAGAAAGCTTCTTCTAAGTCGATTCAAGAAAAAGTGCCCGCCTTCTCTTCCTGAGAATGCGTGCACTTTTGCTGTGTTCATTAAATTTTGAATTGATGTGTCTGACTGTCAAGCGACGTCGTCGTCGACTCGAGTTCTTGCATCAATTGATGAATCTGTTCGAACGAGGCCTGTTGATCACGCATCGAAGCAGCGATCTCTTCATTTCCGGCTGCAAGTTCTTCCATGACGCCACTGACTGTACTGACTTGACCAACGACATGGCGGGCTTGTTGTTTCGAATGAACAAGTTGTTTCGTCACATAATCGAGTGTTTCTGTCACGTTTGCTACCTTTTGACGTGTCTCACCGAAAGCTTGTTGGACGTGCGTAAAGTTCTCGACCTGATTCGTCTGCTCCCGCTCCGCTTGCACGAGTGCTTCTTGTAAGACAGCACCGTCCTGACGAATCGACCGGACAAGTGAGAAGATCGAGCGCGTCGCCTCATTTGTCTCGTCCGCTAACTTTTTAACTTCACTTGCCACGACGGCAAATCCACGACCGGCTTCCCCTGCCCGTGCCGCCTCGATTGCCGCATTGAGTGACAATAAGTTCGTCTGCGCGGAGACTCCCGCGACGAGTTGTGCCATCTGTTCGATTTGTTGCGTCTGTTCTAAGAAACCTTCCAGTTTCTGACCGAGTTCGCGATTTTGTTCTGTTGACGCGCGAAGTGACCGTGCTTGCTGTTCCATGACGGAACTGCTTTGAACCATCACGTGATCGGCCGCCTGTCCTTCTGCATAAGCAGTTTGTGCACGTTGTTCACTCTCTTCAAAGAGCTGTTGCATATCGGACATCGTACTGACTGTCGTCTGGATATCGTCCGACACTGTTTGAGTACCACTCGCCATTTCATTGATCGCATGGGTCATGTTGCCAGAAACTTCAACGATGTTCGCGTTCTCCGTCGTCGCTTCCGTACTCATCTGACGAATCGTGTTCGACGAACGACTGATCGTTCCGATGACCTCATGTAAAGTCCCTTGCATCTGCGCAACCGCTGTCTCGAGTCGACCAATCTCATCTTTTCGACCGGATACGACCAGTTCCTGTGACAAGTCTCCATCCGAAATTTGCTCTGCTGTCCGGACGACACGGCTGATCAGTCGCGTGATACTACGTGCGAAGTACCAATTGTATAACGCTAGACCAATCAAGAGGAGGAATGTCGCGATTAGGACGGTCCGCGTCAGGTTCAATGTCTCGTCTTTTGCCTCACGTTGTAAGACATCATAAAACTCTCCATTTTTCGTATGTAACGTATAGAGATCACTGAGGACACCTTCGATTCGTGCCGCATGGGAGCGAATGTCAATCGGATTCACCGCGTCCGTCAGTTCCGTCCGTTTTGCAGCGAGCGTCTTATACTTCATATCCGCCCGGTTCAACTCTTCTTGAAACGCTGGAATCAAATATGTCTTCTGTAGCTGATTCAAAGCTTGCTCGTTCTTTCTACTAAGAGCCTGAACCTGCTCCGCCTGACTCTCAGACGGTTGGCTCGCCAGTCGGTTCCATGCTGCCTGTTCATATAAGAGCTTCGTTTCGAGTTCTGAAATTTCAACGAGTTGTTTTCCGTAGTCTTCGTTATAGGATTGAATTTGACGGAGTTGGAACAAGGTCCATCCCATCAAGATGACGACACTCAAAATCGTCACTAATGTTGAGAGTAAAAATCGTTTCCGTAACGTCATTGGATCGTCACCTTACCTTCGAGCACGTCTTGTTGCAGCTGCTCTAATTTTTTTCGTTCCCCGTCCGTAAAGTTCGTGTTTCGGATTGGAGCCAACTGGATTGCCCCTTCTTTGACACCCAGGACGACTTGTCCGGACTGTAGACCTTTCGCAGCCACATCTTGTCCGATTTTTGTAATCGCAAGATCAACTTGTTTTAGCATTGACGTCATGACAGCGTCAGGTGCGATTGGGGTTTGATCGCTATCGACACCAATCGCTTTTTTCCCCTTCGTTTGCGCTGCCTCCAGGACACCGCTTCCCGTCAATCCAGCAGCTGCGTATAATACGTCTACCTTTTTCTGCATCATTTCGTTTGCGAGCGTCCGTCCCTTTTCCGGTGCTGCAAAGTCCTCTGCGTATTCGACGAGTACTTTCGTTTTTGGATTGACCGCTTTAGCGCCAGCTATGTATCCCTTTTCGAACTTCTCGATCAGTGGCGACTTCATCCCACCGATGAAACCAATCGTATTCGTCTTGGTTTGGATTCCTGCAGCGGCACCCGCTAAGTAGCTTCCTTCGTCCTCTTTGAACGTAACCGAGAGTACGTTCGGTAACGTCGAGACGGCATCAATCAAGGCGAATTGTTGTTTCGGATATTTTTTAGCAACGGTCTCAAGATCTGTCTGCCCCATGTAGCCGAGTCCGACGATAACGGTCGGCTTCTTTTTCGCTAACGCTTCAAATGCTGTTTTATAGGTCTTCGTTTCGTTTAATTCCCGGTAATCGATCGACCAGCCTTCCTTCTCCCGCAACAACGCCATACCGCTCATCGCTGCATCGCTGAATGATTGATCGCCAAGACCAACATCCGATAAGACGACCGCCATTTCCTTTCGCTCCTTGACTGCCCGTTCTGGATCATCGATGACACTACCGCATCCTGCGAGGCTAAGTGTCGATGCCAGTATGATTCCACTCCACCGTTTCATTCATTCCACATCCTTCCGACATTCTACATCTGATTATCGGAAGCGATGTCTGACTTCTTAATACAAAATTTAAATTCAGAATAGTCCCATAACAAAAAAATGCCCCTCTATAAAAGAGGGACATGTCAGATATTCTTAGTAATCGCTATCAGATGTACCACCTGTAACGATTGCGATTCCTGCTGATGCGCCAATGCGTGATGCACCTGCATCGATCATTGCTTTTGCACCTTCGAAGTCACGAACGCCACCAGATGCTTTAACACCGATGTCAGGACCAACTGTCTCACGCATGAGACGGATATCTTCGACTGTTGCACCACCAGTTGAGAAACCAGTTGATGTTTTCACGAAGTTAGCACCTGCTTTAACTGAAAGTTCAGCAGCTGTTTTGATTTCTTCTTTTGTAAGAAGGCAGTTTTCGAAGATGACTTTAACGAGTGTACCGTTTGCCGCTTCGACAACCGCACGAATGTCACGTTCTACTAACTCAAGATCACCATCTTTTAATGCGCCGATGTTTAAAACCATATCGATTTCTGTTGCACCGTTTTGGATTGCATCCTTTGTTTCGAATGCTTTCACTTCTGGCGTGTTTGCTCCAAGTGGGAATCCGATGACTGTACATACTTTCACGTCATCATCTGATTTTAAGAGTTCTGATGCTAACGCGACGTATGTCGGGTTAACGCAGACGCTTGCGAATTTGTATTCTAATGCTTCTTTACAGAGTGTTTCGATTTGAGCACGTGATGTTTCTGGCTTCAGTGCCGTATGGTCGATCATTCCTGCTAAATTCATGATTGTTATCCTCCTTAAGGCTTCCCTTTGACTCTGATATTATTCTATCACGCAAGAGGTCTGACTTCTATCTTTTTACGCGACTTTTCGAAGCTGTTTTTTTCGAATCCAGACTCCATTGAGCGTAAAGACAATCGCTGCTGTCCAAATACATGTAAACGCCACCATGTGTGTTTTAGTAAACGGTTCATGATAGAGCAATACACCGAGTCCAAGTGATAAGGTTGGTGCGACGAATTGCAAGAATCCAACCCATGTGAATGGAATTCGTTGTGCCCCGAATCCAAATAACAAAAGTGGCACAGCGGTGACGATCCCCGTTAAGATGAGTCCAGTCATCGTACCGACAGATTCGGTTATCGAAGACGTTCCCTGTACTTGCCAATATCCGAGGAAGATCAAAGCCAGTGGAAGCGGCGCCATCGTCTCAAGTGTCAGACTGACCGTTGATTCAAGCGGACGACGTTTTTTGACGACGCCGTAAAAACCGAAGCTTAAGGCAAGCGCAATCGAGATCCATGGAAATTCGCCGTAGCCAATCGTTAAAATCAGAACACCGATCGTCGCAAGGACAATCGAGATCCATTCAATCCGTGAGAGCTTTTCTTGAAAGAAGAAGACACCAAAGACGATGCTGACGAGCGGATTGATGTAATATCCGAGTGATGCCTCAACGATGAATTGATGATTGACAGCCCAGATGTAGATGAACCAATTCAAGCTGATGATCAGTCCATTTAAGAAAAAGAGTCGGCGCGTGAACGGATCACGCAATGCCGTCTTCCATTTTCCAAGTGCTTTTTGAAACGACAGTAAGATGAGTAGAAATAGAAACGACCAGATGATCCGATGCGCTAGTATCTCTTCACTCGGTACATTAGCGAGCATCTTCCAGTAAAGCGGTAAGAGCCCCCAAATGATATATGCGACAAGTGTCGCGAAAAATCCCGGTAGATTCACATAATCCCTTCTTTCGTTATGATACCTTCTTCATCCGTATCTTTCCTGCTGATAAACCGCTGATCGTAAACAAAGCAACGGCAATCCAAATGAACAGAAAAGCGATGAAGTGAATCGTCGTAAAGACGTCATTAAATAGATAAATTCCAAGGAGTAGCGTCAACGTTGGTGCAATGTACTGCAGAATTCCGACATAGACAAACGGGATTTTCGGCATTCCGTATCCAAATAACATCAATTGAACTGCTGTTGCGATTCCGAGCATGATGATTGCAAGCAGTGCACTCGTCGGCATCGCAAGCGGTTGACTATCCGTCACGCCTAGCGTCAAGAGAGCGAACGGGAGCGTGACGAGCGTCTCTAAAAATAATCCCGATAATGGCTCGGCTGCCGCCTTTTTCTTCAGCACACCATAAAATGCGAACGAGATGGCAAGTGAAAAGGCAATGATCGGAAATTGACCATAACCGAGCGTTAAAATCATCACACCAGTGATTGCTGATACAATCGCGATGATTTGTGGACGCGTTAATCGTTCCTTAAAAAAGATCAAACCGAACAAGACGCTGACGAGCGGATTGATATAATACCCGAGCGACGACTCGACGATATACCCTTCTCCGATGGCATACAGATAGAGTGACCAGTTACCACCTAATACGAGACCTGCCGCAAGCACGGTATAGCGCTGGCGTTTGTTTTGCCACAGGTGACGAACGAATTGAAACTTCTTCGTCAGTCGTAGTAACAACGTTACGAAGATGAACGCACTTAAAATCCGGATCGAAACGACCGTCCATGCTGGAATACCAGTTGCAAATACTTTATAGATCGGCAATAGTCCACCAATCACATAGGCGACGAATGTCGCACTCATACCCCGTTTGTCCACGGTCATCCCCCTTATGTAAGAAGAAAGCCGCCGGGTGGCGACTTTCATTGAACCTTATTGCCCGTCTAGCGTCGTAAACAACTCGCTTAATTCCGCTTCCGTCAAATCACGCCAAGAACCGATTGGTAAATCGCCGAGCTCGATGTTCATGATTCGGACGCGCTGCAGCCGTTTGACCCGGTAGCCGAATTCTTTACACATACGGCGAATCTGACGATTTAACCCTTGCGTCAAAATGAT
>NZ_DJUM01000020.1:158285-207706 GCF_002440475.1 Exiguobacterium sp. UBA6282
CCTTGAATGAACGTATCCGTAATCGGTGCGTCGACGGTCACGATATATTCCTTGTCGTGATTGTTTTCCGCTCGTAAGATCCGGTTGACGACATCACCGTCATTCGTTAACAGAATCAAACCGTCTGAATCCTTATCGAGACGACCAATCGGGAAAATCCGCTTCGGATGGTTGACGAAATCGATGATGTTTCCTTCGATATCAAGCTCCGTCGTACATGTGATGCCGACTGGTTTATTTAAGACGATGTAGACAGGTTTTGGTTTCGTTTGAAGTGGTTGACCGTCGATTTCGACGACGTCCGTCTCTTCAGCTTGCGAGCCGAGTTCTGCCGTCAGACCGTTGATCGTCACACGACCTGCGTCGACTAATTTATCGGCAGCACGCCTTGAGCAAAAGCCCGTTTCACTAATGAATTTGTTGATTCGCATGAATGATATCCTCTTTCCTTAATTGAACTGTATTCAGTGTAGCGCATTCCTGAAATGAAAACAAAATAACATGCGATGCTTCTCTAAGTAAGAAAAGCAATGCATGTCGTCCTTAGTCTTCAAAGCAATGATTGATTCATTGTTTTTTCTTATCTATGTTTAAAAACGTCAAACAAGTAATACTTATTATTAGCACGACCAAAATGATTGAACTATGCGCAACTGCATCTTGATTAAATAAAACGATGAACATCAATACTGTTAAGGTGACTGATAGAACTGATAATCCGTTTGTTTTCATTTTGGAAAATTCCTTTGTATGTGAAGTAATATGCCACTGTTACAAGGCTTTATTTCTGGTAATCATCTACTTATAGAAACCATAACATAAAATCATTTTCTAAAATGAATCGATTACAAGTTGTTTTAAAAATCTAAAGCACCCTCTATAGTAACGTAAGAAAACAGCCCCTATTTCGAGGCTGTTTTCTTATATACGTATACCAAGACCGCTTTTACGAATCATTAGACCGCAGCGTCTTTTAATGTCTGCATGATGCGAACGAATTGACCATCGTTCATCGGATAACCGGCTTTCGTGATTTTGACACGAACGAGTTGTCCGATCATCGACTCATCGCCTTCGATTGCAACACGCAAATAGTTATCCGTATAACCGACGAGACGACCGCCTGCTTCTTCCGAGAATTCTTCCGGAATGATCTCAAGCAGTTCCCCTTCGTATTTCGAAGCATATTCCTTTGCGAGTTGATCCGATAAGGCGATCAAACGCGCGACGCGTTCTTCTTTGATCGATTCCTCGACTTGATCATCCATCATCGCAGCGGGTGTTCCTGTCCGTTTTGAGTACGGGAAGACATGCAACTCACTGAACTTATGGTCATTGATGAAGTTGAACGTTTCCATGAACTCTTCTTCCGTCTCACCTGGGAAACCAACGATGACATCCGATGTGATCGCACAGTCAGGCAGGACTTCCTTCAGACGCGTGATCCGTTCTCCGAATTCTGCCATCGTATACTTCCGGCGCATCCGGCGAAGGACCGTATCGGAAGCCGACTGGATCGGAACGTGCAAGTGACGAACGACGATCGGCGAATCCTTCAGGACATCAAGTACCTCGTCCGTGATTTGACTAGCTTCGATCGACGAAATGCGTAAGCGTTCAAGTCCATTGACGGATTCGAGTGCTTTAAGTAATTTCGCTAAGTTGTAGTCTTTTAAGTCTTCTCCGTAGCCACCTGTATGAATGCCCGTCAAGACGATTTCTTTATAACCCGCATCAACGAGCTGTTGTGCTTGCTTCAAGACATCTTCTGGTTGACGAGACCGCATGAGACCACGCGCCCATGGGATGATACAGAACGTACAGAAATTGTTACAGCCTTCCTGAATTTTCAGAGAAGCCCGTGTCCGGTCCGTAAAGGCCGGTACATCCAGTTCTTCATAGACTTTTGCTTTCATGATGTTTCCGACCGCATTGATTGGCATGCGTTCTTCACGGAATTGTTCGATGTATCCAATCATTTTATGCCGATCTTGTGTTCCGACGACGACATCGACGCCAGGAATCGCCATGATTTCAGCAGGAGATGTTTGGGCATAACAGCCCGTTACGCAGATGACACTATCCGGATTTTGGCGAATCGCCCGTCGGATGACTTGGCGACTTTTCTTATCTCCGGTATTCGTGACCGTACATGTATTGACGACATAAACGTCCGCATGATCAGCAAAATCAACGCGTGCGTAACCAGCGTCCTTGAACAGTTGCCAGACAGCTTCTGTTTCGTAATGGTTGACTTTACAGCCAAGCGTTTGAAAGGCAACAGTTGCCATTTCGTTCACCCTTTCAATTCAAAATGATACGAGACGGCGGAAAGGACATAAAATGGTGCCGTTTCCGTCCGTAAGATGCGGCGCCCTAGAGCGGCTTGTTTAAAACCGGCATCCGTCAAACGTGCGATTTCTGCTTCAGCGAACCCACCTTCAGGTCCGATGACGACAAGAAGGGAATCTCCCTCTTGCAGTCCAGCAAGCGTCGTAGCGAGGACGGAAGCCTCCCCTTGTTTCGCTGATTCTTCATAGGCAACCAGACAAGCCGTATAGTTCGATGCATCCTGTAAGACTTCATCATACGCCACGAAGTCGACCGTCGGCAAGTGGGCACGGTACGATTGTTCCGCTGCTTCCTTGACGATTTTTTCGAGTCGTTCAATCTTTTTCGGAACCTTCTTCTGATCCCATTTCGAGACGGAACGGTCGGCTTCGAAAATCCGTAGATGATGGATCCCGAGTTCCGTTGCTTTTTGGGCAACGAGTTCGATCTTATCGCCTTTTGGCAATCCATGGGCGATCGTCACACGAATCGGTAACTCCGTCTCGATCGGTAGCGTCTCTTCGATACGGGCAGAAGCTGCCTGTTTCTCGAGTGCTTCAAGGCGACACCGGTAAAGACCTGTCCCATCGAGCACGAGAATCTCTCCGCCGACTTCCATCCGCATGACGTTTTTCATATGGTGTGCATCATCTTTCGGGAAATGAAAAACATCTCCCTGACGCATCGAAGGCTCGACGAAATACCGTTGCATGCGTTTACCCCTCCCGTTTCGCGATGATTGCGACCCAGTCCTCAAGCTTCGTCGTCTCGACGATCGTAAATCCTGCTTCTTGCATCGCTTGTACGACCATATCTTTCTTCTGACTAATGATACCGGAAGCGATGAAATGCCCGCCTGGTAACGTCAGCGTATAGGCATCCTTGACGAAGAGGAGGATGACTTCCGCTAAGATATTCGCGACGATCAACTCGACCGGCTCACTCAATTCCTTCATCAAATCGCCTTGACGGACCGTGATCTGCTCACTGACGTTGTTCAAAGCGACGTTTTCCGTCGCTGATTTGACAGCGACTTCGTCTAAATCGAGTGCAAAGACATCTTTTGCCCCAAGCTTCGCTGCTGCAATCGCTAAGACACCGGATCCCGTTCCGACATCGACGACACGGTCTTGCTCTTGCAAGTAGTTCTCAATCGCTTGAATGCAGAGGACCGTCGTCGGGTGTGTTCCTGTTCCGAACGCCATACCTGGATCGAGCTCGATGATCTTTTCATCCGGTTGTGGTGTATAATCTTCCCACATTGGGACGACCGTCAGATGACGACTGATTTTGACCGGCTTATAGAATTGTTTCCATGAATGTGCCCAGTCTTCTTCATCTACTTGAGTCAGCGTGACAGCACCCGTACCAATCGACAGACCGAAGTTCGTCAACTGTTGGATGTCCTGTTCGATGCCTTTGATCGTGTCCGTCAAATCGCTGCTTTCTGCAAGATACGCCTTCACGAGTACACCTTGAGTCGGGTACTCGTCCCGTTTCGTCTCATCCCAAATTTCACCGAAGTTATCTTCGCGGTGGGACATCATCTCGAAATCTTCGACGTCCTCGATGACGACTCCGCTTGCTCCCGCTTCATGTAAGATGTTTGAAACTGCTTCGATGGCTTCTTGTGTCGTATGGACACAGATCTCTGACCATTTCATTTCTTGTCACGCTCCTCTGTAGTGATCACCCTGTAAAGAATGTCTTGATCCGGCTGAAGACACCTTCGTGTTGCTCTTCGACACCTTTTTCATCGCTGATTTCATTGAATTCCCGTAATAGTTCTTTTTGACGTTCCGTCAGATTCTTCGGTGTGATGACGACGACGTTGACGTATTGATCACCATGATGACCGGAACGGACGTTCGGCATCCCTTTTCCGCGGAGACGGAAACGTGATCCTGTCTGTGTGCCCGCTGGAATCTTCAGACTGACCTTGCCATGAACGGTCGGTACTTCGATCTCATCACCGAGTGTTGCTTGTGCGAATGTAAGTGGCATATCCATGACGATATGATCATCGACACGTTCGAACAGTTCGTGTGCTGCGACACGGACGACGACATACAAGTCACCTGCTGGTCCACCGTTGACACCGGCTTCCCCTTTGCCTGCTAAGCGGATTTGTTGCCCATTGTCGATCCCTGCTGGAATTTTGACACGGACATCTTTGTTTTTACGGACACGACCGGCTCCACGACATGTTTCACATGGCTCCTTGACGATTTGTCCACGCCCATGACACGTCGAACACGTCGTTTGGTTGACGACACGACCGAACATCGTGTTTTGTTCGACGTTGATGTGCCCCGAACCACCGCATCGTTTACATGTTTCTGGATGTGTTCCTGGTTTAGCACCCGAACCATGACATGTACCGCAATCTTCTTCGACTGGGATCGTGATCGTCTTCTCGACGCCTGTGACCGATTCCATGAAGTCGATTTCCTCGACGTATTGTAAGTCCTGTCCTTTACGTGGGGCATTTGGATCTTGACGACGTCCGCCACCGAAGAACATGTCGAAGATGTCGCCAAATCCTTCAGCTCCACTGAATCCACCGCCACCTTGTGATGGATCTTGGTGACCGAATTGGTCGTAACGTGCTCGTTTATTGTCATCGGACAACACTTCATACGCTTCCGATAATTCCTTGAATTTCGCATCCGCATCCGCTTCCTTGTTGACGTCCGGGTGGTACGTCCGGGCAAGCTTACGGTACGCGCGTTTGATTTCCGCTGATGAGGCATCGCGCGCGACGCCTAGTACTTCATAATAATCGCGTTTTTCCACGTGCAGTCTTCCTCTCTCTATTCCGATTCATTTCATACTGTTTGATTTTACCGAACTTCGTGCGACATGGAAAGAGCCAAAGCGCGGATACGCTTTGGCTCTCTCTAGCGCCCGAAAAATCGGTCGGATGAATTACTTGTTGTCTTTCTCGTCGACTTCTTCGAACTCAGCGTCCATGACGTTGTCGTCTTGACCACCAGCTTGTGCGCCTTCAGCGCCCGCTTGTTGCTGTGCCATGTTCTCGTAGACTTTTTGTGTCAACTCTTGGACGACTGTCGACAATTCGTCTTTTGCAGAACGGATTGCTTCGATGTCTGTTCCTTCGAGAGCTTTTGTTACTTTTTCTTTTGCAGCTTCTGCTTTTTCTTTATCAGCGTCAGCGACTTGCTCACCGAGGTCTTTGATTGCTTTATCTGTTGCGAAGACGAGTTGGTCTGCTTCGTTGCGTAATTCGACTTCTTCTTTACGCTTGTTGTCTGCGTCCGCGTTTGCTTCTGCATCTTTGACCATTTGCTCGATGTCCGCTTCAGTCAAACCGCTTGATGATTGAATCGTGATCGACTGTTCTTTGTTTGTTCCGAGATCTTTCGCAGAAACGTTAACGATACCGTTCGCGTCGATGTCGAATTTAACTTCGATTTGTGGCACACCACGTGGTGCTGGCGGAATGTCCGTCAATTGGAAGCGACCAAGTGTTTTGTTATCTGCTGCCATTGGACGTTCCCCTTGGAGGACGTGGATGTCAACAGCTGGTTGGCTGTCTGCTGCAGTCGAGAAGACTTGTGATTTCGAAGTTGGGATCGTTGTGTTACGATCGATCAATTTCGTCATCACGCCACCCATTGTCTCGATACCGAGTGAGAGTGGAGTTACGTCGAGAAGAACGACGTCTTTGACGTCTCCTGTCAATACGCCACCTTGAACCGCTGCACCGAGGGCAACGACTTCATCCGGGTTAACCCCTTTGAACGACTCTTTACCAGTGAAGTCTTGGATTGCTTTTTGAACTGCAGGAATACGAGTCGAACCACCAACGAGGATGATTTTGTCGATTTTGTCTGGTGTCAGACCTGCATCGTTCATAGCACGGCGTGTTGGTTCCATCGTACGTTCAACGAGATCTGCTGTGAGATCGTCGAATTTCGCGCGTGAGAGCGTCATTTCCAAGTGAAGTGGACCTGATGCGCCAGCTGTGATGAACGGAAGGCTGATTTGTGTTGAAGAAACACCTGAAAGGTCTTTTTTCGCTTTTTCAGCTGCATCTTTCAAACGTTGAAGCGCCATCTTATCTTGAGCAAGATCGATGCCGTTTTCTTTTTTGAATTCTGCTACGAGATGATCGATGATTTTTTGGTCGAAATCATCTCCACCAAGACGGCTGTCACCTGCAGTTGAAACTACTTCAAAGACGCCATCACCGAGCTCAAGGATCGACACGTCGAACGTACCGCCACCAAGGTCATAGATGAGGATCGTGTGATCTTCGCCTTTTTCGAGACCGTAAGCGAGCGCTGCTGCTGTAGGCTCGTTGATAATCCGTTTTACATCAAGACCAGCAATTGTACCAGCGTCTTTTGTCGCTTGGCGTTCTGCATCGTTGAAGTAAGCCGGTACTGTGATGACAGCTTCTGTGACTTTTTCACCGAGGTAGTCTTCTGCTTGCGCTTTTAATTTTTGAAGGATGATCGCAGAGACTTCTTGTGGTGTGTAGTCTTTGCCTTCAACTTCTACTTTATAGTCTGTACCCATATGACGTTTGATCGACATGATCGTGTTCGGGTTCGTGATTGCTTGACGTTTTGCAACTTCCCCTACTTGACGCTCACCGTTTTTGAATGCGACGACAGATGGTGTCGTACGGTTTCCTTCTGCGTTAGCGATGACGACGGGTTCGCCACCTTCCATTACTGCAACACATGAGTTCGTTGTACCTAAGTCAATACCGATGATTTTTGCCATGATCTATTTCCTCGCTTTCAATGATTGGAATAATGAAGTACAGGCTGATTACTCAGCTACTTTAACCATACTCGGACGAATCACACGATCGTGCAATTTGTACCCTTTTTGGAATTCAGCGATGACGACACCTGATGCGTGTTCTTCGCTCGCTTCTTGAACGACCGCTTGGTGTAAGTTCGGATCGAACGCTTCACCGACAGCTGGAATCTCGACGACGCCTTCATTTTGAAGCGTTTCGACGAGTTGACGTTTTACCATCTCGACACCCGTCAAGACAGATTTCGTCTCCTCGTTTTCCGTCTCGATTTGGAGCGCCCGGTCCAAGTTATCGACGAGTGGCAACAGCTTTTCGACGATCGCTTGTGAAGAATACTTCGCGCGGTTCTCTGCTTCGACACGGTTACGACGCTTGAAGTTCTCAAAATCCGCACGGAGGCGTAATTCTGAAGCTTTTGCTTCTGCGAGTTGTGCTTCGAAGTCCGGCTTCTCGTCTTCGACGAGATCCGCTTGGATGACTTCTTCTTCTGTGACTTCGACGGTTTCAGTCGGCTCTGTCACGTTTTCTTCTTGTTGGAGGTTTTGATTCTGTTCTTTTTCTTCCACTCTGAATCGAGCCCCTTTCTATATTCAATCCAAATTGTTCTTATGCAATTCGGTTTGGAATGCTTGAAGTAGATGGATGATCGAGTTGATTCCCCGGTTGTAATCCATCCGTTTCGGTCCGATCAATGCGAGTGTCCCAATTGAGACACCGTCGACCGAATAATGGGCCCGGATGACGCTACAATCTTTTAATGCATCCATATTGTTCTCACTCCCGATCGTAATCAAGATTTGATTATCGAGATTCGGTCGTAGGAAATCGAGAACAGCTTCTTGCTGTTCGATCAGTTCGAGAACAGGTCGTAGTTTTGCGACGTCCTGAAATTCAGGCTGATCGAACATGTTGGCTTTCCCGCCCAAATAAATGAACGGTCGCTCCTCTTGATCCGTCAAGACGAGATCAAGTGCTTTCGAGAGCAATACCGTCTGCTCAGAATGCTCTGAACGGAAGCGACGGATTTCCTCAAGCAGACGACTGCGTAAGGCTGAGAGCGGCGTACCGCGCAACGTCTGGTTCAGACGTTCCATCAGTCGGCTCGCTGCTTCCTGGGACAACGCTTGATTCAATTGCAATGTCTTGTGTTCAACATGTCCCGTCTCTGTGACGAGAACGATGACGACACGACCCTCGGCAAGAGGAATCAATTCTAGATGATGCAGTCGTTGTCCGTCTTCTTTCGGTCCAAGTACAAGTGTCGTGTAATGGGTTAAATCACTCAACAGGTCTGCTGTGTGCCGAATCAACCGATCATTCTCATTCACGGAATGGGCAAAGAGTGACTTCAATGCCTGTGCTTCTTTTGGTGTGATGTTTTCCGGACGAATCAGATGGTCGACATAAAAACGATATCCGAGTTCGGAAGGAATCCGTCCTGCGGAAGTGTGTGGCTTTTCAATCAGACCCATCTCTTCGAGGTCCGCCATCTCGTTACGAATGGTCGCGGAACTGAACGTCACGTCGTCTCGTTTTGAGAGCGTCCGTGAGCCGACGGGTTGAGCAGTCTTGATATAATCATCGACGATTGCACGTAAAATCAACAATTGACGATCCGTCAGCACCTTCTTCACCACCTTATTTTGTTAGCACTCACTTTTAACGAGTGCTAATTACATCTTTTACTATAAGGAATTGTCCGCCCGATGTCAACCGAATTGCGTGACCCTTTGAACAGTTTCCCATTCTGCGATACAGTGAAACAAAGAACGGAAAGGATGAATCGGATGATTGAATTATTGGCAATGGCGGGAGTCTTTGTCTGGCTGTTCATCGCGGTCATCGGAACGACTGCGTATTTTTTAAGGAAGTCGAAAAAATGAGAGAAGCGGTGTTCCACATTTGGGAAACACCGCTTCTCTCATTTTCATTGATTTCAGCTACTCTTATGTCATTGTACTTGCGCTTCACCAATGAACTCTGCAAAGACTTCGTTCGCTAGCGGAATTCCGGCTGGCGTCAAACGGATATGTGTCTCCGTCTGCTCGACGAGACCGTTTGGCAACAACCGTTTCATGACTTCACCAAATACATCTTTAAACGCTACTCCATACTTCTCCTGGAAACGCTCGAGCGATACGCCGTCCTTCATTCGAAGACCGAGGAACATCTCTTCTTCCATCCGCTCAACGTTCGTCAACGGCGTCTCTTTTCGAACCGGTAACCCTTCCGCCTTGATATAGTGCGGAATCGGTGCGATGTTCGCACGACGCGTCTGATTGATATAGCTATGTGAGCCTGCACCAAATCCGTAGTACTCATCGTTTTCCCAGTAGACGCGATTATGACGACTCTCTTTTCCAACTTCTGCGAAGTTCGAGATCTCATACTGTGCATAACCACCTGCTTCAATCGTTTCGATCATCACTTGATACATCTCTGCCTCGAGATCTTGCGTCGGTAGCGGTAGTTTTCCTTTTCGCTCTTGAATCGCAAAAACCGTGTGTGGTTCTAAAATCAATGAATAGGATGAAATATGCGTAATCGGTAATTGTAGCGCCCGTGTAACGTCGTAGCGGACCTGATCGAGCGTCTGATTCGGTAATCCGAACATCAAGTCGACGGAGATGTTATTAAATCGTTTCGCTGCTGCATCGAGCGTCTGCGCGACTTTCGCTTCCCGGTGCGTTCGACCGATGCGTTCGAGCAAACCATCGTCAAACGATTGGACACCGAAACTGACACGATTGACACCACCTGTCTTCATGATATCAAGTTTCTCTTCCGATACACCGTCCGGATTCGACTCGACCGTATACTCTAAATCGTCACCTGTTAGTGGCAACAAATGCTTTTGAATGATTTCCATTAAACGTTGCATCTGTGGTTCATTCAAAGCAGTTGGTGTGCCACCACCAATGAAGATCGTCTCGAGATGATCTGTCGGGTATTGTTTCAGCGTCAGTTCGATTTCGCGTTCAAGCGCATCGAGGTATTCATCGACGGGCTGATTCTTTAAAAAGACTTTATTGAAATCACAGTAGTAACAAATATGTTCACAAAAAGGGATGTGGACATATGCGGCGCGTATTCCCATTTCGCCTCATCCTTTCTCTATAAAAACCAAAAAGGGGACGCAAGCGCCCCCCACCTGTTTAATCTTCGTCCATAGATAGAACGGACATGAAGGCTTCTTGCGGTACCTCTACTGAGCCTACCATCTTCATGCGTTTCTTACCTTCTTTTTGCTTCTCGAGCAACTTCCGTTTCCGAGAGATGTCTCCCCCGTAACATTTCGCGAGAACGTTCTTCCGTAATGCTTTAATCGTCGAACGCGCGACAATCTTTGTTCCGACTGCTGCCTGAATCGGCACTTCGAACTGCATCCGCGGAATCAATTCCTTCAGCTTATCAACGATGACCTTTCCACGTTCGTACGCGAAGTCACGGTGAACGATGAAGCTGAGCGCATCGACGTTTTCGTTATTAAGAAGGATATCCATCTTGACGAGACGCGACTGTTGATAGCCGATCAATTCATAATCAAGTGACGCATATCCTTTTGTACTCGATTTCAACTGATCAAAGAAATCGTAGACGATCTCAGATAACGGCAATTCATAGGTGATTTTGACACGTGTCGTATCGATGTATTGCATATCGACGAATGTTCCGCGTTTCTTCTGACACAACTCCATGATTGCACCAACGTAATCATTCGGTGTCATGACAGCAGCCTTAACGAACGGCTCTTCAATGAATTCAACTTTTTGCTGATCCGGCATCTTCGATGGGTTATCAACATGCAAGACTTCACCCGCTGTCGTCGTCACGTGATAGATAACGGACGGTGCCGTCGTGATCATATCGATGTTGAATTCACGTTCGATCCGCTCCTGGATGATTTCCATGTGGAGCATCCCGAGGAATCCACAACGGAATCCGAATCCGAGTGCTTGTGATGTCTCTGGTTCGAACTCAAGCGCCGCGT
The DNA here is from genome assembly GCF_002440475.1 of Exiguobacterium sp. UBA6282. Taxonomy (NCBI): domain Bacteria; kingdom Bacillati; phylum Bacillota; class Bacilli; order Caryophanales; genus Exiguobacterium; species Exiguobacterium sp. UBA6282. The sequence continues at coordinate 169,403 of NZ_DJUM01000020.1, forward strand.
CACTAAGTTGTAGTTTTTCAAGCGCTTCTCGTAAATCGTTGTATTTCGCAGCATCGATTGGATAGAGTCCACAGTACACCATCGGATTCATCTTACGGTATCCCGGCAGCGCTTCAGCAGCTGGCTGTTTCGCAAGCGTAATCGTATCCCCGACACGTACGTCGCCGACCGTTTTGATCGAAGCAGACAACGTTCCAACATCACCGACCGTCAATTCTTGCTGACGTAATGGTTTTGGTGTCGCAACGGCAAGTTCCAGAACCTCAAAGTCCTTACCTGTCGACATCATCCGAATCTTATCGCCGACTTTAACTGTTCCGTTGACGATTCGAATCGATGCTACGACACCACGGTAAGCGTCATAATAGGAGTCAAAGATCAATGCTTCGAGTGGTGCAGACGGATCACCCGTCGGCGCTGGTACTTTCTCGACGATTTGTTCGAGAATTTCTTCAATGCCGATCCCTGCCTTCGCAGAAGTCGGAACAGCTTCAGACGCATCGAGTCCGATGACATCTTCGATTTCTTGACGGACGCGTTCGACATCCGCAGAAGGTAAATCGATTTTATTAATGATCGGAAGGATTTCGAGATCGTTGTCGAGTGCTAAGTAAACGTTCGCAAGCGTCTGCGCTTCGATTCCTTGCGCCGCATCGACGACGAGGACAGCCCCTTCACAAGCTGCAAGTGAACGCGAGACTTCATATGTGAAGTCGACGTGTCCAGGTGTATCAATGAGGTGAAGAATGTAATCTTCCCCGTCTTTTGCTGTATACTTCAATTGAACAGCGTTGAGTTTAATCGTGATGCCACGCTCACGTTCGAGATCCATGGCATCAAGTGTCTGATCTTTCATTTCGCGCGATGTCAACGCGCCAGTTTTTTCTAAAATCCGGTCAGCGAGTGTCGACTTCCCGTGATCGATATGGGCAATGATCGAGAAGTTACGAATACTCTTCTGCCGCTTTAAACGGTCTTCATTCGTCATGTTTAGAGTCACCTTACCTTATTTTCAAACGTACATACGGTTCATTATACCAAAAAGCGCTTCACTGTACTATCTCGTTTTGTTTTACCCGAAAAACAAAATGTGAAGATTCCCTAGACGTCGTATTGCTTTTAAGAAAAACGTTTGCTACAATTGTGTTTGTTCTGTTGAACGATAACTGCAGATATGCGAATATAAATCTCGAATGAGTTTTATTGGAGGTGAATCATCCATGGCTAACATTAAATCAGCAATCAAACGCGTTAAAACAGCTGAAAAACGCCGCGTCGCTAACGTACAACGTAAATCGGCAATGCGTTCAGCGATTAAAGCAGTCGAAACTTTCGCAGCTGAAGGTAACAAAGACCAAGCGGTCCTTGCTTTCGCTACAGCTTCTAAAAAAATCGACAAAGCTGCTGCTAAAGGTCTCATCCACAGCAACAAAGCTGGTCGTGACAAATCACGTCTCGCTAAACTCGTAAACGCACTTTAATTCTTTCCGAAGAATACGGTGATGGGTCGCCACTAGGAGGTATCTCCAGTGGCGATTTTTTTATATGATGTGAAATGGCGGACGAAGGACTCGTGTGAAACGATTCCTTCGTCCGCCATTTGTTGTCTTAGTTGTCGTCTAGACGGTCGATCATGACATAGTGAAGACCAATTCCTTCAATGAGGAACGGTTCTCCAACACGTTCTAGTCCAAGACGCTCATAAAAAGGAAGGGCCGTAACGCGGGCGTTACACCACCAAGCTGTCACTTGTCGTTCTTTCAAGAGACGACGGGCTTCTTCGATCAGCGCCCGACCATATCCTTCACCACGCACTTGTTCACTCGACGCCATGCCACGAAGTTGGTACGTCGCTCCTGGCGCTTGTTCATGTGATTGTTCCGAGAAACTACCGATCGCGACAATTTGTTGTGCTTTTATCCCGCCGAGATGAAACGTCGAGGCACGCGCATCGTCTGGATAAACACACGCTTCACGTGGTTGATGCGGACGCAACACTTCATGCCGTAATGGGATGACTTCTTCTGCTGTTATGAGCTGGACTTCCATCATCATTCTCCTCCTCTATAGTGTCGCTAAGCGAACGATCAACGCATCGAATAGAATCTTCTTATCACCGCGCCCCGTCTTCATGCCTTCATCCGTCGTCGTGATGGCGATGAGTGCTTGCTCGAGCTGCGCAAAGGTAAACCTCTTCGCAGATTGTAATGCCAATTTGATCGCATAGGGATGGGCTCCGACTTTCGATGCGATTTGTCGTTCTCCGTATCCTTGTTCTGCTAATCGTTTCGATAACAGCATCATCCGATATTGCCGTGCCATCAGCCCAAGAAGGGCCAACACTTCCTGTCCCTGTTTTTCAAGGTCACGAATCAAACGGATTGCTGGTTCGAGTTGACGCTTCATCAAGTAGTCCGTTAATTGAAAAACGTTGTCCTCTAATGTCCGCGGAACCAACAAATCGACATCCTCGATTTCGATCGTCGGTCGATCTCCTGCGAACAACATCAACTTCTCCAGTTCGTGCGCTAATGTCCCCCACATCTCAGCAGTCAGGAAAATAAGCCGCTCGATCGCCGGACGTTCCATCCGGTACCCTTTGTCATTGACGGCATCCAGGACGAAGCGGAACAGCTCTTCGGTCGTCGGTTTTTTCGCCTCCAGCACCGTCGCGCGCTCCTTCAATCGTTTAACGACGGTTTTTCGTTCATCGAGCTTTTCTGCTTCGACAATCAAGACAACGACCGCATAGTCTGCCGGTTGTAGGATATAATCTGCTAACCGTTCGAGGTTATGTTGTTTTTTATCTTTTGCTCCTGTCAGAAACGTTGCAGGTTTTGCAACGACGACACGGTAGTCACTCAAGAATGGCACCGTCTCTGCTTCATCAAGCACCGCATCAAGCGGTTGGTCGTTCAAATCGATTTTCATATAATCAAAGCGTTCTCCGTCCGGAAGAGCCGCTTTCACGATTTCACGTTCCCATTCTTCTAACAGATGTCGTTCCGTTCCATATAATAAGTATAAATTTGCTAATTTTCCGTTGACGAGCCAAGGAGTTTTCATCATTCCCACCACATTTCACAGTTTGTTCTTAACTTCATCATAGATAATCCTCTTTTATTCCGCTATACTAGAAGCGGAATCTATTAAGGGGGAATGCAGCATGGCACATTCAGTACGCCCACCAAGTGAAAACGCGTTCGAGAACGATATTCAATCAAAACGCAACGATGCGCTCGACTCTGCCGTTGGTTTTGGTGCATCATTCGGCTTCTTCGCAGTCTTGTTCATCATCGGTGTCGCAATTAAGTTCTTAAGTCTATAATCAGTAAAACAGCAACCTTGGGGGGTTGCTGTTTTTTTATTTTATCATAGGTTCACAGCCCGCTGAAGAACAAGTTACACTCCCGTCCTCATCCGTTCGAAAGACGATCCGATCTGTCCCGATTCGTTCGAGGACGTCCGGATGTGGATGCCCGTATCGATTTTTTCGTCCGACTGACAAGATGACAATCTTCGGATTCGTCTTTCGTAAGAGTTCTTCACCGGTCGACGTGTTCGAACCATGATGACCTGCTTTTAGAATATCGATCGGACCAATCTTTAACTCGTCTTCGATTGCTAGTCCAGCGTCGCCCGTCAGTAAAACACGTTGCTTGGCAATCTGTGCGAGTAATATGATAGACCGATCGTTTTCTTCTTCTTTTCGTCCAGTTGGTGCAAGTACCTGTAACCAAGGACGAATCGTTTGCCCCTTTTGAACGAACTCAACACGCGTTCCAGTGGCTTCGATAGAACGAATCAAATCATTTCGCTTCTCATCCATGTTGTCATATGCACCTAAATAAATGGTTTTCACGCGAACTTGGCGCAGTACACCTAGAAGTCCACCGACGTGATCGTGATCAGCATGTGTCACGATCAGACCGTCAATTTCGGCTTCTCCTCGTGTGAATAAAAAGGGAGCGACGATATGACTACCTGGATCAAACGGACGGAGCAGTGGATGCGTCGTTTGTTGATAAACGCCACCGGTATCCACGACGAATGTCTCTCCTGCTTTCTCAAGCACGATACTATCGCCTTGCCCAACATCTAAAAACGTGACTTGCTCAGGTGCGCGCCACTCGGTGTAGCCCCATGCCGCAAGTAAAAGGATCAACGGGAGAACATGCCCCCACCATCTCCGCTCAGCAATGAACCAAGCAATTCCGATTCCGACAACGACGATCGTCAAGACGATCGGAGAAAATGCCGGAACGGCAACCATCGCCAACGGTAAATCCTCCGCCAGTCGTAACACTTGATCCATCCATTGAATCGCATACTGATGCGCGATCTGAAACGTTGAACGAATCGGTAAGAACGGAAGTGTCGCGAGAATGAACGATCCCGGCAGAATCACCCATTCAATCCAGCTACCAATCAATAGGTTCAACAATGGCGACCAAATTGAAACAGTCGTCTGTTCAATCCCCTGCAAAAAGAGGAGTGTTCCAAACTGTGCCCAAGCACTGATCAGCAGCCAGTTCCAAGGACGACGAACCGAACCCATTAGTCGTCTCGACAGCACAAGAAACAGCGTCAGTCCGACCGTCAATTGAAATCCGATATCGTAAATGACAGTCGGTTGAATCGCCAATTGAAAAGCCGCGACCCCTGCAATGACCTCCACCGGATCTAACGGTTTGTGGAAACGACGACCGAGTAACAGAATGATCGCGACAAGAACAGCTCGTGTGACTGGAGGGTTCCACTCCGTCAACCATCCGTAAATCGGCAGTAAGATAAGAACGATATCGAGTCGTTTTTCTTTTGTCATTCTGATTTTTCGTAAGACATACAGCAAACTAAATACTAAAAAAGCGATATGTGATCCTGAGATGACGATTGCATGTAATAAGCCGAATTTCTTAAACCGTTCGAGCGTCACTTGATCTATTAGTCGATCCTCACCAAACACAAGCGCTTCGACGTAGAATGCTTGCTTTTGTGGTAACAATTCTTCGATCCGCTTTAGCCATACTTCACGTACCCGTCTTCCTTCTGCCGCATACCCAGGTGTCCGATGACAGGAATCAAATGAACGGACTTCCCACTTTCCAGCGTAACGATGTGTATGCATGAATTGCTGTTCATCAAACCCTCCAGCATTCGATTGTTGGCGGACATCGAGCGGTTCCGTATTTACGCGACAGGAGTGCCCGATTCGTTCGTATCCTGTTTCTTCTTCCGTAATCGTTGCCGTCAATAGAACCGATTGACCGTTACTCTCTGCCTCATAACGAATTCGATCCCCATTACGCTTCCCTGACAAGATGTCAACAGACGAGACGTCATGCGGTTCAGGTGACAGATGACCCATTCCGATGAATAGGCCACTCAGAATGAACAGAAAAAAGAGACGACCGATTGAAAAAGACCATGATTTCAAGACAGCGAAGAGCATGAGGAGCACTAACCACCAAATCGATTCTTTGATGGCAACGATGAGTAAGAGGACGAACAGCACATGAAGTGGCATCAGTAGACGATCAGGTAGGATTTAAGCGATTCTAACGTCTTTTCCCCAAAGCCCTTCACATCTCCGAGTGATTCATATGTCGCAAATCCCCCCTTCTCCTCACGATAGGCTAAGATCGCTTCTGCTTTGGCGGGACCAATTCCCGGAACCTCCATCAACTGTTCCGCCGTTGCCGCATTGAGGTCAATCAATCCTTTCGGTATCTCTGCTTTTGAGCGTTTCGTTGGTTTTGGCTGACCTTTCCCTTTTTTCACCGGCACGATGACTTCCTGTCCATCAATGAGACGTGCCGCGAGATTCATTTGTCGAATATCGGCTTTTTCAGTCGTCTTTGCTTTTTCGATTGCATCCTTCACTCGATCACCCAAATGGAATTGATAAGGTCCAGGCGCTTCTACTGCTCCTTTTACGTCGACCATGATGAGTTTGTCACGAATCGAGGTGTCCTTTTCTGCTGGCTCTGCTTTTGCCTCTTGTTGTTTATCCGTTAAGGACGGTTGATCGACCATCGCTTCATTTGAACAAGAGGGTAATGGTACGAACAATAAAATGATGAGCAGCAGGACGACGACGAGACCTGCTATCTGTTGCAAACGTGGAACGGTCAAGACGAATCCCTCCTTTTCCCACGACTCTAACAGGTCACTACAGACTTCAGGAAACGAAGGAATACGCACTAACCATTCTTTACAGCACGATCCTGCAGTGTTTCGTCGGATGAAAGTCCTACCATCCATACCGTTACTTTGAATTAGCATCTGTTTCACGAACAAAAAAATCCGTCTCCTTCAAGCAACACGAACGTGTATCGCTAAAAGAAGACGGATGAAATCACTTTTACATTTTTTCGGCAACGAAGAAGATCCGCTCGACTGTCTCAGAAGGAGCGTCCGGTCCAAAATCGCCTGTGACCGCGAGAACCCGGAATCCGGCTTCGCGTAACCATGTTACGTATTGTGCCGGAGGATACGTCCGCTGATGATGCGTTTCATCGACACGCTCATAGCGACCATCCTCCTCCTCGATGAAGAATGTCAGTTCATGGACGACAGAAAGCGGCGCTTCACCAGGATCCGCGAACCAGATATACGAGCTTTGTTCCGCATGTGTCGCGTACGTCTTCCCATTGAACAGCGTCTCCATTTTGTAAGGGGAGTGTGTATCAAATAAGAGACGTCCACCCTCCTTTAGAATCGCTGCTACATGTGTAAACGTCTGTTTGACATCCTCTTCCGTCTGGAGATAATTCAAGGAGTCGCATAGGATCGTCACGGCATCGACAGGTGTCGGCAATTCGATTTCGCGCATGTCTTGCGCCCAGAATTGAATAGTCAATCCTTCTTCCATCGCTTTTTCCTGCGCGACTTCGAGCATCTCTTCAGATAAATCGATCCCGAGCATCTCATAGTGGGCTGCTAATGCAAGCGTCGCCGTACCCGTTCCACATCCGATATCAGCAATTGTACTTCCAATCGGAACGTATGCTTTGACCCAGTCAACCCATTGATCGTAAGGGACGTCTTGCATCAATTCATCATAGATGTAGGCGAACTGTTCGTATGCCATTAGTTGACCTCGACTTCAACCTTTGGAGCATCTGCCCATAGTTTTTCGAGGTTATAGTAATCACGATCGTCACGGTGGAAGACATGAACAACGACGTTTTCAAGATCCGCCAACACCCAACGTGCCGCATCGAATCCTTCGAGGCGTTTAATCGGCAGGTTATGTTCGTGCGCGACTTCTTTGAGTTCACGCGCGATCGCCTGTACTTGTTTTTCTGAATTTCCTTCACAGATGACGAAATAGTCGGCAACTGGTGAGATGCTCGACATATTCAGGACGACGATATCTTCAGCACGTTTATCGTCGATGGCATTTACGATTAATTGTAATTCTTGTTCGACTGTCATAGGACGGTCCCCTTTCGTTTGGCCGCGACGAAGGCATTATAGGTCTCAATCGTTCGCGGAAAGATGATAGCTTGTTTTGTACATAAAAAATGAATCGTCTGACTGAGTGTTGCGATGACGGCGTCCGTCAAATCCTGNNAACGGCATACCAGGTGCCCCTGTTGTATGATTCGCGATGGCCTGATAAATCACGTCTGAATCAAGACCAAGTTCTCGACGCACAAGCTCCGCACCCACTGGCGCATGAAGTAGTTCGTCATCATAGTCAAGTAAGATCCGTTGATTCAATTCAACGGCAATCGAACGCATCTCATTCGTATCGCGGTATTTTGCATAATCATGGAGCATGGCAGCAAGTGTTGCTTCTTCTTCGTCAACACCATATTTAAGAGCCAAGTGTCGTGCCGTCTCGACGACACCTAACGTATGCACATAGCGTCGCTCAGGCAATGTGTTTTCAATGATTTGACGTGCTTCTTCAAGGCGCATATAGATTCCACTCCTCAATCCGTTGTCGAACGGCTTCCGGTACAAGGTAGCGAATGCTCCGTCCGCGCGCGACCCGTTGCCGGATATCCGTCGAAGAAATTTCTAATAATGGCATATCGACCGCTTTCACACGGGCACCACGCGGAATCAAATACCGACTTCCCGGTCGAGCGACGGCACCAAAGACGACTTCCTCGTATAACCGTTCAGCTTGATACCACGTATCGAGACTAACGAGTGAATCTGCGCCGATTAGAAACAGAAACTCATGCTCTGGGTATCGGTGCTTGAGTGCACGAATCGTATCATACGTATAGGAAGGTTCTTTTCGCTCAAATTCAATCGCAGAGACAGAGAAGGCAGGGTTCAATGCAATTGCTTCTTCTACAAGACGGAGACGCTTAGTTGCGTCTGTGACAGTACGTTGTTTATGCGGTGGTACATTTGCTGGTAAAAACCAGACCGCATCAAGTTCGAGTTGTTCCTGCGCTTGTTCGGCAATCAGGAGATGACCGATATGCGGAGGGTCGAACGTTCCGCCCATCAGTCCGATTTTCATCGTGGCAATTCGAGCGTCTTGTTCTCTTTTGATTCTTTATAGAGAACGATGACTTTTCCGATGACTTGAACGAGTTCAGCATTCGTTCCTGCGACGAGTTCTTGTGCGACATCCTTTGGTGCGTCCGCACAATTTTGTAGTACTTGTACTTTCAAGAGCTCCCGCTTTTCGAGCGCATCCATCAAATCAGCGCACATCGCTTCACCGACTCCATTTTTACCGACTTGGAAAATCGGGTTTAAATCGTGAGCTGTCGCGCGTAAAAAACGTTTTTGTTTACCTGTTAACATGATTAAAATTCCTCCAATTGCTTTCGTATCACCTGCTCGCCAAGTGCGAGATCAGGTGCTTGTCCGGTGAAACGTTCAAATGCTTCAGCCGCTTGTAAGACGAACATCGGGACGCCGTCGAGTGTGTCGAGACCTTTTTCAGTCGCTTCACGTAATAGACGGGTCGGCGTCGGTCGATAAATAATATCACAAATCAAAGCGTTCGTCTCTGTCAATTCAATCGGACGTGCTTCGACATGTGGCGCCATCCCGACAGAGGTCGTATTGATGATGACGTCGTAACTCGTTAAATCAAATGTTTCGTGCCATGGCAAAACGTGTGTTCCGAATTCATCGGCAACCACCCTAGAGCGTTCTTCTGTGCGGTTCGTGAGCGTCACATCTCCCGGTAGCGCAGCAATGATTCCTCGTGCTGCACCGCCCGCACCAAGGACAAGTGTCTTTTGAAATGACGGACGACGTTCTGTCAACGCACGGACGAATCCGATTCCATCTGTATTCGCACCAATCAACTGCCCATTCTTCCAGTATACCGTGTTGACGGCACCCGCTTTTTGAGCTGCCGGCTCCAGCCGATCCAGGTACGGAATGATTGCTGTCTTATGGGGAATCGTCACATTGATTCCATCTAGCTGATGCGTACGTAATTTCGTAATGATTCGTGGCAATTCATGCTCCGTTACATCGATAAGGTCATAACAGCCGAAAAGCCCAGCCGCTTCCAGCCAAGCTGTATGCAGCTCAGGTGAAAGTGAATGGGCAATCGGATGACCGATGACGGCAAAGCGCATCAGACGAGCGCCTCACGTAAAGATACAGCGACACCTTTCGGGGCATAAGCAGCGACACGTCCACCTTTTCCATGAACCGCAACCCACCCGAGTCCACTGAAGACGATATCCGTCTTCATGTTGTCGCGAAGACTGAATTCATGACGGACGAGCGGAGGTAGCATCTCACGCGTCTTTTCGTTCGGCGGAGACAACAGCTCACCGTTATGGTTCGCATATAGATCGTCTGCTTTTTCAAGCTTCGTCCGGTGAACTTTCAATTCGTTCGACATATAGATGACGAATGAACGCTTGTTCCCTTCCATATAGTCCAATCGCGCAAGACCTCCAAAGAAGAGCGTCTGTTGCGGATGGATTTGGAAGACTTGCGGCTTGATCTCTTTTTTCGGTGTGATCAGCTTTAAGTCCTTCGCATCAACGTAGTGAGCCATTTGGTGATGATTAATGATCCCCGGTGTATCATACAGGTTACAGTTATCGTCAAGTGGGATGTCGATTAAATCTAGTGTCGTTCCTGGGAAGTGACTGACCGTGATGACGGCCTCATCCTCTTCACCGAAACGTTTGATGACTTGGTTGATCAGGGTCGATTTCCCGACATTTGTACAACCAACGACATAGACGTCGCGTCCTTTTCGATAATAATCGATTTTCTCAGCAAGTTCATCGACCCCGTGACCTTTTTTCGCACTGATCAGATGAACGTCAACTGGACGTAATCCAAGTTCTTTCGATGCTTGACGCATCCAGTTCATGAGACGGTTCGGATTCAGTGACTTCGGTAATAAATCGGCTTTGTTCCCGACGAGTAAGACATCATTTTTTCCGACAAACCGATGTAATCCCGGTAACCAGCTTCCATTAAAATCGAAGATATCAACGATTTTAACGACAAGTGCATCTTTTTGACCAATTCCGTCTAAGATTTTAACGAAATCATCGTCCGATAAAGATACATCTTGAATTTGATTGTAGTGCTTTAATTTAAAACAACGTTGGCAAATGACCATTTCACGATCAAGTGCAGATTTAGGTGCGTATCCTGGTGCTTTTGTGTCTTCCGTTTGAATGGCGACACCACAACCAGCGCAGTGGATTTCTTCGATCATATTATGTTGAGCCGCATGCGGGAATGATTTCCCTTCTCTTTTCACCGTAGCGCCCTGCTCGCTACTCCAAGAGCGTAACTTCCGACCTCTCGCCGTACATGTTGCGACTACTGCCTTCCCTTTCATCTACCGATCTGACAGGGTTATTGTTGCTTATCCTGACGAAGTGTTTCGATCGGATGCTTCAGTGCAGAAGGATCTTCCTTGACGCGTTGTGTCAATTTATAGATTCCTTTGCGTTTCATCCGGTGGAAAATGACACGTTCCATCAGGCGATTGAATTTCGTGACGACACCGTCCGTCTTAACGACGGGTTGAACGTGGATGACTTCGATTCCAACGGAGTTTGCACCGAGTACATCCGTGAAGAGTTGGTCTCCTAAGAAGACGACTTCTTTCGCGTGATAGCCGAATTCCGTCAATGCCCGTTTAAACCCGATAGGAAGCGGTTTTCGAGCAGGCGCAATATAATGCAGTCCGAGTGGATCCGCGAACTTCTTAACGCGGTCTCCGTTATTGTTCGATACGATGATGACGTCAAAACCATATTGATTATTCACCATATCCAGCCAAGCAACCAATTCGTCTGGAGCATCTGCGATATTCCATGCGACGAGCGTATTATCAAGATCGGTCAAAATAGCTTTGACACCGTTTCGTTTGAGCATTTCAAGGTCGATATCGTAGATCGAAGCCACGAAATGTTTCGGATAAAGTCGTTTGAACAAGAATAAAACCTCCAGATAATGGTCTAGCTCTATAGTTAAGTTTAAGAAACAGTTATGCTCTTATCGTTCGATTATAGCACAATCAGGTAGCAAGAGCGACGCACAAAAGAAAACGGGAGGCGAACCTCCCGTTTTCTTAATAATACCGAATCCACAAATAGAGTTGGGATAGGATCAACGTCACAATCGTGATCGGTGCTCCGTAAATCAAAAAGCGCATATAGGTGAATTTTTCACCTTGTCGTGTCGCAAGACCCGCGACAATGACGTTTGCCGATGCACCGATCAATGTCCCGTTACCACCGAGACATGCACCGAGTGCGAGGGACCACCATAAAACATCCACTTTCGCATCTGCTGGTGTAAGTCCGATCCCAGCAGCGACATCATTGATGAGCGGGATCATTGTCGCGACAAACGGAATGTTGTCAATCGTCGCACTCGCGATACCGGACAACCAAAGAACAGCAGTTGCTGTCGTCTGAATGTCACCGCCTGTCAAATCAATCGTCTTCTCCGCAAGATATCGAATGATACCGGCTTCCTGAATTCCACCAACAAGTACAAATAGTCCGGCGAAGAAAAAAATCGTAGTCCATTCAACACGTGCAAAGATTCCTTCTAGCTGATGATCGTTTTCAATCGTTAGCAACATCAGGACGGTCGCTCCAAGAATTGCGATCGCTGGTGCTTCGAGATGGAGTCCGATTCGATCAAGCATCGGATGCAATACGAAGAGTGCAATCGTACTAACGAGTACGACACTACTCCGCGTGACGAGTTTTCGACTGACAATATAACTCTTTTCATCGATTTCCATCAATTTTTGTCGATCTTCTGCCTCGACATGCAGTTGCTTCCGGAAGACGAAGTACAGAATGCCGATCGTCACGACCGTAATGATCAGGATGATCGGTGCAAGATTCATCAAAAAGGCATTGAACGTTAAGTGTGGATTCGCGGCACCGATCATGATGTTCGGTGGATCGCCAATCAAGGTCGCCGTCCCACCGATGTTCGCAAATAATACTTCGGCGAGCAAGAACGGAAACGGCGCGATTTTAAGTATCTTTGTAATCGAGAAAGTGATTGGGACAATCAATAAGACTGTCGTGACGTTATCCAAAAAGGCAGATCCAAGTGCCGTCAATGCGGATAATAGAATCAACACTTTGATTGGGTCGCCTTTTGTTGTCTTCGCTGCACGAATCGCAATATATTCAAACAATCCAGATTGATTGGCAATCGTAACGAGAATCATCATCCCAATTAATAAGACGATTGTTCCCCACTCGATGTATTCAAATAATGCAGTCTCGAGATCCACAATGCCGACGATGACCATCGCGAGCGCTCCGAGTAGAGCGACGATCGCCCGGCTTACTTTTTCACTGATGATGAAGCCATAGGTCACTAAAAAAATGATAAGTGCGATATATGTCTGGACCTGTGTACTTCCGATTTCTGCTAATGCCATTGCCGGCATGATTCATTCCTCCTAAACGTAAGGAGACGCCCTGAACGGGCGCCTCGCTCTCATGAATGCCATTGTCCGAGGCGTTGCCCCATTAAAACTGGTCCAATCGCTTGTGTATCTAATGTCAATGCATCTTTCGGACAGATCAGGACGACCGTTGAACCGAAAGAAAAGTATCCGAACTCATCTCCTCGACGAAGTTCCTTTGCTTCGTTTGTCCGAACGATTGAGTTGACGTTGAGTGCACCGACCATGACATGTTCAAGTGCATGTTTTCCTTGGACGATACGTGTCACGCGACGATAGTTCCGTGTCAATGGACGAAGCGCATGTGTGAGACCGATCTCATTCACCGGTGCCGAATCCCGACCGAGCGTATAACTGGTCCGGATCGTTCCGTCCATCGGTACATGGACACGGTGGTAGTTTTGCGGACTCAAGTAAAAGATCATCACACGTCCCCCGACATATTGTTGCGCCTCGTGATGGGAACCGAGTAACTCTGATACCGTATACGATTGTCCTTTGACGGTAAAGCGGCTATCAGCCGTCAAGTCGTCAACGACAGACAACATACCGTCACACGGACTGACGAATGCGCCTTCTGATTGATCAATTGGTCGCATTTCCGGTTTGACATGACGAATGAAAACCTCATGTAAACTCGAATACGCTTCTAAATTCCGAGTCGCTTCTGCCATATTCAAATCATATGCCCGAACGAACGGACCGATGAACGGACGACTGATCCGGCTCATCGCAAACCGTTTCAGCTGTTTGGCAACAAGCGGGTGTCCATTTAACTCGAACACGCGAGAGTAGAACCATTTTTTAATCATTGAGATCACCGGACGATTCTTCTTTTGAATCCTTTACTTCTTTTCCAGCAAAGAACTCTTTGTAGCTGTCTTCTGTTTGTTCACCAGCTACCCGTCCGACTTCCTTACCGTCCTTAAAATGAACGACCGTCGGTGTACCCTCGATGCCAAACGTGTCCCAAGCTGACTGTTCGAAAGCAAGATCGATTTGTTCGAACGGAATGTCTTGTTTTTCACCAAGCGGAACAAGATATGGTTTTACTTTTTCGCAGTGCACGCATCCCGTTTGATAGAAATACGTATAGAATTCGTCACCGGATTTTACTTTATCCGAGACTTGTGTAGCTGTTAGATTGCCATTCTTCGATGCGGAATCATCACGATCCGTGAAGACGAGCAGTAATCCCCCAACCAATACGATCAAGGCAATGACTCCCGCTGTAATCCAGTTCGCTTTGGATTGCGGTTTTTTCGTGTTTTTTCGTTTCGACTTCTTTGACACGTCTATCCCTCCGTCATTCTGGTATAAGCCATTTTTTCTGAATCATTATAGCATGACCATTCGCAAGAATCGTATCGATTTGCAAAGCGTCATCAATCAGTAACAGATCAGCACGTTCTCCGGTCGCTACCTGCCCACCCGGAACGCCATATGCATCCGCGACATGTCGCGTGATCGTCGAAATTGCCTGATCAAAATCAACACCATGCTCTACTGCATCGCGCACGGCTTGCATCAAGGAAGATGGTTTTCCTGTATCGATTCGCACTAATCGACCTGCATCATCAAACGCCGGAAGACTTGCACCAGCGTCGCTCGACATCGTGATCTGCTCGGGTGGGATTCCCGCTGCTAGAGCACGGGCAACAGCCTGCCCTGCCGGAATCTCTCCTTCATCAACGAAGCTTTCTGTCGTACACGTCGTGAAATCGATTCGTCCGCCCTGTTTCGCCCAAGCGAGTCCCGCCTCAAAAATCCGTTCACTCCGATTGATATGCGTCGGGAGAAATTGCCCTATTGGAATATCAGTCGTTTCAATCACTTCATGTAATAAATCAAGCCCTTGTTTCCCGTCTCCGATGTGGACGTTCATCGTTCCCGACACGCCTTTGACCATGCCGGCGATTCGAGCCTCTGATGCTAACCGCGCGAGTTCATGGGCAGTCGGCTGTGTCGATCGGTGATCATTGATGGCAATCTCTCCGATGCCAATCACTTCATTGATGAGGACGATATCATGCCCTGTCGAATGTGTCAGGAAGACGGGTGGCACCATGTAACTTCCGCTCAAGAGAAAGGGACGAATACCGGATGCGGCATATCCTCGTATGTGTGCCAGTAGATCAATTCCGGTTCGCGTCCAGCCATCTGTTCCGAGCAATCCGACGACTGTCGTGACACCGCCTTCGAATATGTCACGAACAGTCAACGGAGCCGTTCGTGTCGCAAATCCGCCTTCCCCTCCTCCACCAATTGGATGTAAGTGTCCATCGATGAAACCAGGAACTAGCCGTTTGCCGCGACCATCAATCCGGTGTGTAATCAGTGCTTCATCTATGGTGTAGGAACCGATTCCGATGATCTGATTTCCTGCTATGTAGACATTTTGCGGCATCTGTTGCCACATGACCTGTTCGATAACGATCATCGCTCATTCCTCCTTAAGACAAAAAGCGAGCCTATCGTCCAAGTGACGATATCTCGCTTTTCCTTATTCTGCCTTAGTCCCTTGACCAAGACCTAAATCTTCATTGACGGCATCGAGTGCGAAGACGACAAGTGAAGTGACGACAGACATCGCTGTCGCGAATCCAAAGCTATACGATACTGCATCAACCGCTGATACGATGAACACGGCTGTGTTCACGAGTAAGAATGACCAAAAGAATGTAACGAGAAAACGCATGATTTCCCCTCCGTTTCCATAACGTACTATAGTGTTGTCCTACGATTTGTAGTATACCATTTTTTAATCTAAGCAACAGCCTTTCTCCGTTTTTTTCAAACGCTTTCTTTTCCTTGAAAAACTTCATCAATTCATACAGGCGACTGTCACTTCGTATGCTACAGTAGAACTAACGAAAAGAAAGCGGAGGATTTCATCATGACTCGTCACTTAATTGCTGTCGATCTCGACGGCACCCTTTTAAAGGATGATAAAACGATCAGTGTGGCGAACATCGCTGCGCTTCAACGTGCACGTGCAAACGGTCACGAAGTCGTCATTGCGACAGGACGACCCTTCCGTCACGCTCGAAAATATTACGAACAGCTTGGATTAACGACACCGATCGTTAATTTTAACGGTGGTCTCGTCCATCACCCGCAGAATGTTCATTTTGAAGTCCAGCACCATCCGATTCCACTCAAGACCGTCCAACATATTTTGGAATCCGTCGCTGAAACAAAAACACAAAATATCGTTTGTGAAGTCACGGATCATGTCTATTTTCAATATGATCCTGTCGGTATCTATGAATTTTATACCGATCACGCCTTGTCGGTCACAACGGGAGATTTACGAAAGGTGCTTATGCATGAACCAACGTCACTTTTGATTCATGCGAAAGGAGAACATGTCGATGAGATTCGTTCCGAACTATCCGATGTCCATGCTGAGACAGTACTTAATCGTCAATGGGTGAAACCTGAATTCATGGTCGAAGTGATGCGAAAAGGTACAAGTAAGGCGATCGGTCTTGCTCACATCGCGCATCATCTCGGGATTGATTCCCGACAGATCGTCGCGTTTGGTGATGAGGAAAATGATTTGGAAATGATCGAGTATGCTGGTCATGGTGTTGCAATGGGAAACGCCATCCCTGCCTTAAAACACCTGGCAAATGGCACGACGAAGCGAAACGAGGACGATGGTATCGCGTACTATTTAAAACATGTCTTAGGACTCGCATGAAGAGATACGAAAAGGCACTTGCTGCATATCGCAGAGCAAGTGCCTTTTCATTATCCTTTTCGGAAGTATCCAACGACCGAGTCCGTCGCGACGACGTTGATGAATACTGTCTCGTCCGCTTCCCGACAAATCCGTTCGATATCCCGCAATTCGTGACGCTCAATGACCATCATCAACGTCGCTTTCTCAGCTCGTGAATACGTACCGATCGAAGGAATCTGCGTGATTCCACGAATGATGTGCTGATGCAGAGCCGTCGTGATGTCATCCGCATGATTCGTGACAATAAAAATCGTCAAGCGTTGGTTACTTGTATGAATCTCATCGACGACCTTAGAAGTCACGTAGATGAAGACGATCGTATATAAGGCAGTCGACCAGCCGAACAACGCACCTGCCAATAATGCGATCAAAAAGTTCAACACGAACAGATATAAGCCGACACTGCGATCGGAGAAACGGGCAAAGATGAGGGCGACGATATCAAACCCACCCGTTGAAGCACCGAATTTAATCGTGATACCGGTACCAATCGCAAGCAAGACCCCTCCAAACACTGCATTCAGTGTCTGATCACCTGGTATGACAGCATATTGAGGAATAAGACCAATAAAAATTGTCGTTGCCAGAACCGAAATCAACGTGACGATTGTAAAACTCCGACCTAACATGATCCATGCAAGCACGATCAAAGGTAAGTTCAGCGCTAAGAACCAAACGTTTTCACCAAACGCAAACGCTGTATTTTGAAGGACTTGCGTCAAGATTTGGGCAAGTCCAGTAAATCCAGTCGAATAAACACCACTTGGAATCAAAAACCAGTTCATGGCAACGGCAATGACGAATCCTCCGATCGTAGCCACGATCACTTTTAACATACTTTCCTTTACTACTGCTGTCACATGCCGTTCTCCTCTCATTCATAACTATCTTGAAACACTTTAGCACATTCAAATGTCGTCGGATAGTCAAGATTTCCAAAGATTGATGTTCTTTTTCATGATGGCGTTTTCATTTGTGACAAAGGTGTCCTCTAATTCGTGTTACACAAAAAAAGAACCGACTTGGCATCAGTTCTTTTTCATCGTATTTATACTGTCATCGAAGCAGGCACCGTAATATTTCCTCCTGCCGGAACTTCTACAGTCGTTCCATGAACGTTTAAGCTGAATGCTTCGCCTTCCGTCTGAGTGATTTCGACGGCGTTTGGCTGAACATGGACATGGATATGATGACCGCGCCACTGCATCCGGAACGCATAGCTCGTCCAGCCTTTTGGCAACATCGGCTTAAAGGACAACGTATCGTTCGCTACCCGTAATCCAGCGAATCCATGGACGATCGACATCCAAGATCCAACCATCGACGTGATGTGTAATCCGTCTTCTGTATCATTGTTGTAGTTATCGAGATCAAGTCGTGCCGAACGTTGGTACAATTCAACTGCCTTTTCCTCATAGCCGACTTCCGCTGCAATGATCGAGTAGATACATGGAGATAATGATGATTCGTGAACCGTACGTGGTTCATAGAAATCGAAGTTCGCTTTCTTCTCTTCTAGACTGAAGCGATCCGTCAAGAAGTAGAGACCTTGCAGGACATCTGCCTGTTTAATGAATACAGAGCGAAGGATCCGGTCCCAAGACCAATTCTGGTTCAGCGGAAGATGTTTTGGATCGAGTTCAGCGACCAAAATTTGTTCCTTATCCATGAAGCCATCCTGTTGCATGAAGATACCAGGAGCTGCTTCATCTTTTGGATAATACATCTTCGCGTCGATATCTGCCCACTTCGCCAGTTCCTCATCCGTCAACGCTAATTGATGCATGAGTTCTTGCAAACGTTCTGGTTTTTCTTGTGCTAGATGACGGTGAACGGTCTGTGTATATTCGAGACACCATGCTGCGATCAGATTCGTATACCAGTTGTTGTTCACGTTGTTCTCGTATTCATTTGGTCCCGTCACCCCAAGAATCATGTAGACATCCTTATGCGCCACATAATTGACACGGCTTGCCCAATAACGAGCAATCTCGACTAACACTTCAAATCCGTATTGTCCGAGATACGACGTGTCACCCGTGTAGTTCGTGTAATTATAAATCGCATGCGCGATCGCGCCGTTCCTGTGAATCTCCTCATGCGTAATTTCCCACTCGTTGTGGCACTCTTCTCCATTCATCGTCACCATTGGATAAAGCGCACCCTTCATCCCGACATTCTTATCCGCGTTTTCTTTTGCTTGCGGTAATTGATTATGCCGATATTTGAGTAGGTTCCAAGCCACTTCCGGCTTCGACGTCGCGAGGTAGAAGTTCAAGCAGTACGCTTCTGTATCCCAATACGTCGCACCGCCATACTTTTCGCCCGTGAATCCTTTCGGTCCAATGTTAAGGCGTGAATCTTCGCCTGTGTATGTCTGGAACATATGGAAGATATTAAATCGAATCCCTTGTTGTGCTTCGACATCTCCTTCAATCTTCACGTCTGCTTCTTCCCAGTGATGCAACCACGCTGCTTCATGTGTCGCAAGTAATGTATCAAATCCGGATTCGAAAGCGGTATGAACCCGTTTCATCGCTTGTTCCAGTAATGCGTCGATGTCATAGTCACGATTCGTTACGAGCGCAACGAATTTCTCGACAGTGACACCTTCTCCGACTACTGCTTGTTTCGTAAAACGATTCGCGACATACTGCGTATTGCCGTCAACGACTTCACAACGTGCGCCTTCGACATCCGTGATCATAGCTGCTGTCACATGCCAATCAAGCTTTTTCGTCTTCGACGTGACGTAACCAAAACGCTCTTCGATTCCGTGTTCAACGGGAAGCCAGAACTTCTCATCATAGTTTGAGTCTTCATTCTCAACATCCGCATCGAGATACGATTCAATGATGATCTCTGCTTCGAAATTGACAGGTGTTACCGTATATTGCAAGGCTGCGATTTCTTTATCGACAATCGAGAAGAAACGTTTGGATTCAACTTTTATTTCCTCTTCCCCATGTTTCAACAGCATCGTCCGTGACAACACACCGTGTTGCATATCGAGTTCGCGTTTGAAGTCGACGACTTCCCACGTGTTCAAATCAACTGCTTTTCCATTAACGGATACTTTTAAGCCCATGATATTGACAGCATTGAGTACTTTCGCGAAGTATTCCGGATAACCATTTTTCCACCAACCAACACGTGTCTTATCTGGATAATAAACACCTGCGACATACATGCCTTGATGTGTGTCACCTGTGTACTCTTCTTCAAATGTACCGCGCATTCCCATATGACCGTTTCCGATCGATGTCATCGATTCTGCTAGTCGATTATCTTCTGGATGAAAACCAAGCTCTGTAATTTTCCACTCATTGACCTCAAAAAGTCGTTTCATCGTCAAGTCGCTCCTTTTATGCTAAACATGTCAGCTAGCCTGATCATGTAAGCGTTTCATCTGTACTCTACATTCTTTATTGTACACATAAAAAGCTTCAATGCAATCGTTTGCACGAAAATAAATTTCTTTTTCTGCAACCGCTTCCTTTTACTAGGAATAGATGTCTCTTGCATCAAAAAAAGTCTATGATTAAACCCGTCGGTTTAAACATAGACTTTCGTTTCATGCTTCGGATTTTCCGCCACAAGACTGACGGACGACAAGATAGTGTGGGACAATGACGCGTTTCCCATAAGGCGTCGCATCTTCATTGATTTGTTCAATCAGACAATTCGTTGCTTCAAAGCCAAGTCCAAAGATATTGATTTCGACAGAAGTCAACGGTGGACTTGAGAATTCTGCGATGAACAAGTTATTGAAACTGACGACAGCCATTTGATCTGGTACACTGATGCCCATCTCATTGAGCGTACTCATGACACCAAGTGCCATCATGTCGTCACTGACAACGACAGCGGTCGGTGGGTGTTCAAGTGACATTAGTCGTTTGACTGCTTCAGCCCCTCCTGTCGTCATAAATGGTGCGCTGACAATATAAGACTCTTGAATTGGAATGCCCTCTTCCATGAGAGCCGTCTTGTATCCGCCGACACGCTCTTGCGTCACGGCTAAGTCCTGTGCGCCACCTACGAATGCGATGCACTCGTGTCCGAGTTGATGTAAATACTTCGTTACCTCTCGACCTGCCAGATAATTATCCGTATCGACATACGTGACGTGCGACGAATCACTGAATGGTTTCCCGACGACAACGAACGGGAACTTCGAGTCTTGCAAAAATTGAACGACTTTATCATCCGTTCGGGAATAAAGAACGACGACACCATCGACGCGGCGACCCTGAACCATCGAGACGACACCTTCGTACACCTCTTCTTCCGAGACACCTGTCGTCATATAAAGCGAATATCCATTTTGATGCGCTTTTGTACTAATCCCTCGAATGACTTCCGAAAAGAATGGATTTTGAAGCGTTTTTGTTGCGGCACTCGGCATGACGAGACCAATCGCTTGTGTCGTCCGATTCGCTAGACTGCGCGCATGAACGTTCGGATAGTATCCGAGTTCATCCATCGCCTGTCGTACCCGTTCTTTCGTCTTTTGACTGATACGCGAACTGTTCGCGATGACGCGTGACACCGTCGAGGGTGCGACATTTGCCTCCCGTGCTACATCCTTGATTGTTACCTGCATCCCCTTCACCTCACATTTCCCCTACTTAAGTATTTTATTTCGTTTGACGTTGCATCCGTTTACGGTGAACGAGAAGAAGTATGAGCGCTAAAATTGGAGCGATTGCACCGATTGCGACGATCGACCACCAATTGACTTGTGATTTTTCGATGACGTAGCTATTTGCGCTACTTGCATCGAGCGTGATTTCATACGCGTCACCATCTTGACGCACCAAGTCTGAGAATAAAAGACCTCTCAAACGCTGATCATTACCGATTTCCTTCGCAGATACACGTAAGCTCGTTTTTTTCTCCCCAAGATTAATCGCATAAACGACTTGTTGTTGTTTGGTTTCCCGTGAGTAGACCGCCATATGATCCGTTTTTGCGATCAAGCGTTGCTTCCCTGTGGCAAACGCTGGGTAGTCCTCGCGCATCTCATTCAACGTTTTTACGTACTGTTGCATCTTCTTGTTTTGATCAAATGTCATCATCATCCGGTTTCCGGGATCCTCACCGCCTGGCATCGCTACCTCTGTTCCTTGGTAGACGATTGGCATACCTGGAGCAGCATAGAGTGCAAACAGCGCTAATCGAAGTTGACGCTCCTCTTCTTTTGCGCCACTAATCTTCGCTTCCGTGATGAAACGTTTGACATCATGATTGTCAATGAAAGTTGCAAGTCCTTTAGCATTCGGATTAAACGTAGTATCTCGATTATAAACTGAATCGAGTTCTTCCGCTGAACCATTTTTGCGGGCAAACTGGTCCTTAACCCCATAATAAAACGGGAAATTCGTGACGGAATCAAAGCCTAATTTTGAATAGGAGGCAATTTTTCGCGGATCTCCGTCAAACACTTCAGCCAGTAAGAATAAGTTTGGATGCTTTTCCTTTACTGCAGGAATGAATGTTTTCCAAAATGCGGCTGGCACATGGCGAACCGTATCCAGTCGATAACCGTCTATACCCGTTTCATCGACCCAGTAGTTCGCAACATCAATTAAGTAATTCACAACTTCAGGATTTTCAGTATTGAAGTCTGGTAAATCAAATAACCAATTATTTTCGACTTCCGATGGGTTATTCCAGTTCATGATGGGTTGATTTTTATGGAACCAGTCCGGTTTTTCTTTGACCATTGGGTGATTCGGTCCTAAGTGATTGACGACAAGATCGAGAACGACCTTGATATCTCGGTCATGCGCTTCCTTGACGAGACGCTTGAACTCTTCTTTTGTTCCAAAATGCGGATCAATCTCGTAATAATCATCCGTCCAGTATCCATGATACCCATTTGGACGGTTCTTAAAGATTGGTGTTAACCAAATTGATGTGAAGCCTTTTTTCTTGATGTAATCAAGACGTTTCGTCACCCCTGCTAAATCTCCACCTTGGAAGGCTTTTGGATTCTCAGGATCCGCCTCTCGGTCATTACTCGGGTCTCCGTTCTCGAACCGATCAACCATGATGAAATACATCCGTTCTTTTTCCCAACTTGCTGCTTCCCCGATCATCGGTTGAAGTCCGATAGACAAGAGAAGCGGCAAGAGGAGAAGCATTATGCCTCGTCTCATGCCGCTGATTTCCCCCTTATGATTATCCTTTCGTTCCACCAGCTGTCAAACCAGAAACGAAGAAACGCTGGAATGCGAAGAAAAGAAGAACGATTGGAACTGCTGATAATACGGCACCTGCCGCGAATAACGTAAAGTTGTTGTCGAACTGCTCTGACACCATGTTATACAACCCGACCGCAAGCGTCTGTTTCTCAGGAGAACGCAGCACAAGCGATGCTAAGATGAAATCGTTAAATGGAGCCATGAAGTTGAACAACGCGATGACGGCGACCATCGGCTTTGCGAGCGGTAAGATGATTTGCCAGAAGATTCGTAAGTGACCGGCACCATCCATCCGTGCCGCCTCATCAAGTTCTTTTGGAATCGTATCAAAATATCCTTTGGCAAGATACGTATTCATTGGAATCGCGCCACCTGAATAGAGTAAGATAAGCGCCAGATGCGTATCAAATAATTCTAACATATTAAGCAGGACATAAATCGCAATGATTGCAACGAATTGCGGTACCATCTGCAACACGAGGAATAGGATTAGTGAATTTTTCCGACCGACAAAGCGATAACGTGAAAAAATATATCCTGTTAACGTAATCAAAGCGACAGAGACGACCATCGTGATGACGGCGATCTTAATCGTATTCAAGTACCACATGCCGTAATCCGTTTTTGCTGGATCAAACAAATCGAAATAGTGAATCAATGTCGGATTACTTGGGAAAATATCCGATGTAATGCTTTTCCCTGGGTTCAGTGAGGTACCCACGACCCAAAGAAGTGGATAGACGATAATGATGGAGGCGATCGTCAAAATGAGATATGACAACGCCATATTAATTCGGTTTTGTTTTCTCATATTAGATCATATCCTCATCTTTGAATGATTTTGAACGCTTGAACTGAATGACGGCAATCGTCATGATGAAGAACGACAACACAAGCGTGATGGCTGCTGCGAATCCGTACTGCGGATTTGAGCCGAGCGATAATTTGTAAATCCATGAAATCAAGATATCCGTTCCACCTGCTGATTGTCCCGGTACTGCCGGTCCACCATTGTTGAAGAGATAAATGATATTGAAGTTATTGAAGTTGAACGTATACTGCGTGATTAAGATTGGTGCCGTTGCAAATAGAATCATCGGTAACGTGATTAGGCGGAATTTCTCGCCTGCTGTTGCTCCATCAATCGTCGCCGCTTCATAAAGATCTTCAGGAATCGACTGTAAGATTCCTGTCGTCAGCGTCATGATGTATGGGAATCCTAACCACCACTGAATACCAATCAAGGCAAGCTTCGTATACGTCGGATCCGTCATCCAGTCGAGACCATTCTCAAGACCGATCGCTGGTAACAATGTCGTATTGAAGACACCGAAAGTTTCATTGAACATCGAGCGGAAGATCAAAATCGTGATGAACGCTGGTACTGCCCATGAAAGAATCAAGATCGAACGGAAGAAACGTTTTCCTTTGAGTCCTTTTTGATTCAGCAAGACTGCAAGGCCAATTCCAATTGCGATGACCCCTGTCGTCGAAGCGACGGTCCAGACAAGCGTCCAACCAAGAACGCTCACGAACGTATCACGGAAAATATCGACGGTGAAAATGTTCAGGAAGTTTTGGATGCCGATCCAGTCGACCAGCTTTGCTGGTGGTGAGTTGTTGAATTTGTAGTTCGTAAACGCAATCAAGAATGTAAAGATCAACGGTAAGACGACCGTGAACACTAAAAGTACTAGTGAAGGAATCAACATCGCGTACGGGAACCCGTTATCGCGGAAGTTCCGTAGTTGCATCTTCAAAGAAGGTACTTCGAGGTTCATGTCACGTAACTTACCGATTCGATACGCATCGATAAAGTTCCAGACGTAAATGGCGATACCAAAGACAAGTAAAATCAAGGCAATGATGCCCTCGACCATTAGAAAGATCGAGTGATCCCCCCTTACGCCTGGTACCTCACCGAGTGTAATCAAGCCCCAGATCGCTCCGCGATCGCCAGGACCATTTCCGGCTCCTTTGAAGAACAGTTCAAAGTTAACGAGGAAATATGAAAGTACGACAATAAAAAATGTCGCGCCTTTAAGGAATTGTTTATTGTATAGTTGTCCTACTCCTGGAATGATCGACATCAGCGCCGCAATCTTGCGGTGGTTCGTCTTTTTTTCAGGCGTTGGATTCGTCGGGTGTGGTGTTGCAATCGCAGCCATCGTCCGTTCTCCTTTCCAAAGGTCATGTCTGACCTCAGGCTTCTCTTCCAACCATAAAGATGAGGGGGAATCCAAGATCCCCCTCTCTTTATCTCTTTGTCATGGATTCATGCGTTCCACTTACGCTTATTGATTGTTTGCTTCGATTTGTTGCTTGATTTGTTTGACAGCATCATCTGCTGATTTTTGTGCGTCTTGTTTGTTCGTTGCAACAAGTTGAAGTGCTGCTGCCATCGGCTCCCAAACTTGACCCATTTCAGCGATGTTCGGCATAGGTACACCGTTTTTCGCTTGCGCGAAGACTGCTGCTGCGACTTCATTGTCCTTGATTGTTGCATCTTCTTGAAGTTCAGTGACTGGTGGGATCTCGTTGTATTTCTCGAACATTGCTTTCGCGTTATCTTTACCAGTGAGAGAAGCCAAGAACTTTTCAGCCCACTCAGCATTTTCTGAGTATGCTGAAATTGCGTATGTTTTTACACCAACGAAAGTTTTGATCGGTTCACCGTTTGGAAGTTTTGGAAGTTCCGAAGCTCCAAGGTTGATACCTTTTTCCTTATAACTTGCAACAGCCCATGGTCCGTTCATGACAGCTGCAGCTTTTTTATCACCGAAGAGTTGGTCCATGGCTTGACCACCGCCACCACCGATGAGACCTTTCGGGAAGAGACCCTCTTTATACCATTTACCGATGTAATCCATTCCTTCGACGGCACCTTTATTGTTCAAGCCGATATCTGCTGGATCCAATTTGCCACCATTGTCTTTAAAGACATAACCACCGTATCCACCGATTGGACCGTATGCGAAGTAGAAGTTGTCCCACAGAGCAAGGAATCCGTACTTACCATCTTTTTTCTTTTCAGTAGACAGTTTGTATAAGTCATCCATCGAAGTTGGTGCTTCTTTTAGTTCATCTTTATTGAAAAGGAGGATTGGTGTTTCAATGGCTTTCGGATATCCGTAGACTTTCCCGTCAAACGTTACTGCTGATTTTGCAGTATCGAGGAACGGCTCAAGTGCTTTTTCTCCGTCTTTAAGTTCAGCAATCAACCCTTGATCAACGACTGTACCAATTTGATCGTGAGGAAGAAGCATGATGTCTGGTCCTTTACCTGCTGGTCCATCAAGTGCTACTTTCTTTTGCTGATCCGTCATTTTGACTTCTTTGACTTCGACTTTCACGCCTTCTTTTTCTTCGAACGCTTTAGCTGCCGCTTTTGTCGTTTCAGCTTTGTCTGTATCTTCCCAGACGACGATTTTAGATGGTTTTTTACTGCCTGATTCTGAAGATGAAGAATCAGAATCTGATCCACCGCCACATGCTGCAAGTGCACCCATTGCCATGACAGATACAGAAAGACCTGCTACGAATTTTTTCATTTCCATGATTGAAATTTCCTCCCCAAGTTAACTTATGAATGATACGTTTTAATGCACAACGTTTGCATAAAGGCACAACCATTTTTCCATGATAACAACCAAATGGTTGTAAGCGTTTTATGAAAACGTTTGCATCACCTTTACATTTTTATTATACAATCTAAAATCCTTTTGACAAGACCTTTTAATCAATTATTTTCTTACATTTCAAAAACTTTTTATTTCTGATTTCATTATTTGAATCAAATGCTAGGTTGGATAAGCAAACAAAAAGAAAACGTTTTCATTTTTAGCGTTTGCACAACATGATGCAAACGATTGCATTATACTCTCGACTTTTATCAGGAATCCTTGATTTCATGGGATTGCAATTGACTTTAAGAAAGCGCTTTACTATTCTTAGGTCGAAGACATAATCAATACGATGCAAGCGATTGCGTTAAGGAGTGACTGCCATGTTCAAAGAAGCTGTGTTTCACCGTGCGATGTCTCCCTTCGTCTATAAGTATGACGAGCGAACGATCCACATCCGTTTACAAACAAAAAAAAATGACGTTGATCGCGTCGATTTGATTTGGGGCGATCCGTATGATTGGCATACTGAAAACCCAGATGCCGCCGACTGGAACTTCGATCCCTCGAAATCAAACTACTGGAATACATTCGAAACGCCGATGAAGCGTAGTGGCTCTGATGAACTATATGATTATTGGTTCATTGATGTCGTTCCACCCTTCCGTCGTCTACGATATGGTTTCCGTCTCCATGACGGTGCGACAAGTCAAGTCTTTACAGAACGTGGATGGTTCGATGAAAAACCACTTGATGACACTGGATATTATTTCTGCGTTCCTTTCCTTAATGCAGTCGACGTATTCACTGCACCAGATTGGGTCCAGGATACGGTTTGGTATCAAATCTTCCCAGACCGCTTTGCAAATGGCGATACGACGAACGATCCGGCTGGTACACTTCCATGGAACAGCACGGCACCAACGACGACGAATCTCTTCGGTGGAGATTTCCAGGGTGTCATCGATCATATCGACTACCTTGTTGAGCTCGGTATTACTGGCATTTACTTCTGTCCGATCTTCTTGGCGAAATCGAATCATAAATACGATACGATTGATTACTTAGAAATTGATCCACAGTTCGGCACTAAAGAAAAATTCAAGGAAATGGTTGATTTGTTACATGCACATGGTATTCGCATCATGCTAGATGCCGTCTTTAATCACGCTGGCTTCCACCATAAAGCCTTTGCTGATATCCGTGAACATGGTAGTCATTCGACATATAAGGAATGGTTCCACTTGCGCGATTTCCCACTCGTGACCGAACCGCTACCGAACTACGATACATTTGCTTTCGTACCTGAGATGCCGAAATTCAATACCGAGAACGATGAAGTAAAGTCATACTTACTCCATGTCGCCCGCTATTGGGTCGAGGAATTCGGAATCGATGGCTGGCGACTCGACGTCGCCAACGAGGTCGATCACGCATTTTGGCGTGATTTCCGTCAAGTCGTCAAGGAAGTCAACCCTGACACGTATATCCTTGGTGAAATTTGGCATGACTCACAGGAATGGTTGCTCGGTGACCAGTTTGACGCCGTCATGAACTATCCATTTACGAATGCCGCTTTGAATTTCTTTGCTTTAGATAAGACTAAAGCAACTTCGTATGCGAACGATATGTCGCATGTATTGTTCTCAAACACGATGAATGTCAATGAAGTGACCTTTAATTTAATCGGTTCACACGATACACCACGTGCGTTGACGCGTGCTGGCAATAACAAACAAAAGCTTCGTCTTCTCTTGTTATCGATGTTGACGTTCTCGGGTAGTCCCGTCATCTATTATGGTGATGAAATCGGTCTCGATGGCGATCAAGATCCAGGCTGTCGGAAATGCATGCCATGGGATCCAGAGGAGCAGGATCAGGAGTTATTCGCCTATACGCGACACTTGTTACAGCTTCGAAAGCAGCATAAGACGCTTGCGAACCAAGGTCACATTTCTTTCGTTCATGCGAATGATGAGACGAATACGATCATCATGCGTCGCATGAGCCCGGAAGGATTGTATTATATCTACTTCAACAATTCAGATGTTCCTGTTTCGCTGACCGCTCCACAAGCTGGTCGAGGACTTGATTTATTGACGAACACGCACCAGCAGACACTTGATGTTTCTCTCCCCGCGTATTCTGGAACGATCGTTCAAGTCTTATAACCACCTAAAAGCCTGTACACCCACCTTCTAAAAAGAAGTTTTGTGTACAGGCTTTTTTCTGTATCCGTTCTCCAAGATAAAAACAAGTTAATGAATGCCATCGAATTAGGGTATAGGGTACAGAAAGGAGAACATCCTCCATGGAAATTTTCTTTTACGCCGGTCTCATCCTCATTGGCTTGTTTACGATCAGTTACTTGAGTGAACGATTCCACGTCCCGAGTATTCTGGCCTTCATCTTGATTGGAATCGTCCTTGGATTTTATTACGATCCTCCTGAAGAACTGAAACTCGGAGGAGAAGCGGGCATCATCGTCCTGTTCTTTTTACTCGGCCTAAAATTTTCAGTGGCGGACTTGCTGATTCAGCTCCGTTCCATTTGGAAAGCAGGAGTCATCGATATTCTACTTTCGTTTGGTGGAACAATCCTGTTGACTTTATCGTTCGGTTTTTCCATCGCCGAATCGTTTTTGATCGGCTGTGTCTTGTATGCGACGAGTTCTTCGATTTCAGCTCGACTGCTCGATCGGGAACCGGATAAACATCAGGATGTGAATCGCTTCGTGCTGTCCTTACTCGTCTTCGAAGATTTGATGGCACCGATCCTACTGACGACGGCCCCGTTCGTTTTAGGGACTGAGACGTTCTCGGTTGCCAAAATCAGCATCATCTTTTTAGGGTTCGCCTTCTTCTTCATTGCTTTAATCATCATGACGTTATTCATCCGAAGACGGAAACGTCTCGTCGATTCACTCTACCGTCATCCTGATGCCGGCATCGGAATCATCGGGTTAATCTTGTTATTTTCCGGTATCGGTATTTTATTCGGATTGTCAGAAGTACTTGGCGCCTTTATCATCGGTATTCTGTTAACCGAACTGGATGAGACGCGTTATCTTAGACGACTAGTCACTCCGTTTCAAGACTTATTATTACCATTGTTCTTTATCACGTTCGGAATGTCATTCGAGTTGACTGACGGATTACCGATTGATCTATTTTTCTTCGCTCTTGTCATTTGGGGAGTCGTCTCTAAATTCTTAGTCGGTTACCTCGGCGGAAGGTCCTTTGGTTTATCGAATTATCATGCGATCGAATCTGGCTTCTGTCTTGGTCCACGTGGTGAATTTTCGATACTTTTCATCACGCTCGCTAGTGGTGCATTCGTGACATTGACTGGGATATACATTTTTGTTTCTGCTTTTCTTGGAATTTTACTATTCCGTATCTCTACAGGATTGACGAACCGTACACATGCGACTGCACGAAAAATCAAAAAGAAATTGAAATAAAAAAGACGTCGGCGCATAGTGCGTTTCCGACGTCTTTCTTCTATAGATAACCTCGATTCATCGTCCGACAAAAACAGGGCGTTTTTTTTCGATGAAGGACTCAACCGCGTGACGGTGATCTTCTGTTTTTCCAGCACATGACTGGTAGATGATTTCTTGAGCGAGCATTTCCTCCAAATTATTTTCATAACTCGCTGCTTGCAGCTGCTTAATGTACCCGATCACTTTCGTCGGACGATTCGCTAGCTGACGAGCAAAAGCTGTGACCTCTTCTCCAAATTTCTCTGATTCAATGCTTCGCGTCGCAAGGTTGAGCGTAACGGCTTCGTCTGCTGAAATCGTATCACCGAGTAACGCAAGCTCCGTTGCTTTTGCTGCACCGATCAGTCGAGGTAAGAAATACGGGGCACCCGCATCCGGAACAAGACCGATATTAATGAATCCGAGTGACAATTTCGCTTCCGCGTGGACAAGCCGAAAATCGCAGGCGAGTGTCATTGATAAACCGGCACCTGCTGCTACACCATTGATAGCAGCAATCGTCGGTTTTTTCGATTTAGCGATTGCCCGAACGACAGGATGGTAATACTGCTTTAGATATTCACCATGGTCGAGCTCAGGAGAGACAGTTTTTAAATCTTGTCCTGCGCAAAAACCGCGTCCTTCACCAGTCAAGACGATGACTCGTACTTCTTCATCTTGATTTGCTTCTTCTAAAGCGTCTGCGAGTTCTTCTAATAAATTCGAGGTTAATGCATTCAATTGTTTCGGTCGAGCGAGCGTTAACGTCGCAATCTGATCCTTGACGACATAATTCAGTTCTCGTTTCATCGGATTCCCCTACCTTTTAAAAATGAATGATTGTTCATTATGATGTATTCGTGATATTTTATGAAAATCCTTTTAAATCTCTATTTTTTCGATGAAAGACAAAAAACCCTCTTTCATTATGAAAATTGAAGGCGTATAGTTTCAAAAAGATAAAGAAACACTATTCGTTTTATGAAACAAAGGGGATTTATTTTATGAAAACAGTCAAGCAACCAAGCTTATTCCACATTACGTGGCCATTATTCATTGAAATCGCACTGCATATGAGTCTCGGAATCATTGCAACGTTGATTTTAAGTTATTACTCGGATAGCGCTGCTGCGGCAGTCGGCGTATCCAATCAAATTTTGAATATCTTCATCATTTTATTCAATATCACATCGGTTGGTGCAACGATCATCATTGGTCAGTATCTTGGTGCAAGAAAGACACAAAATGCTCGCCAAACTGCTCGATCCGCTTTTGCAATTAACTTGTATACCGGTCTCATCGTTTCTCTGACCGTCGTCTTGTTCGGAAGACAACTTCTTGGATTTTTCTCATTAGAAGGAGAGACCCTCGTTTATGGCGAAACGTTCATTAAGATCGTTGGTTTGTTCCTTTTCTTAGAAGCCATCTCACTGACACTGGGTGCGATTCTTCGGAGTCATGGATTCACTAAAAATGCTATGTACGTCACGCTACTCATGAATTTCGTTAGTGCTTTTGGTAACGTCATCGCTGTTCTTGGACTCTTCGGCATTCCCGTTCTCGGTGTTGCTGGTGTCGCTTGGTCGATCGTCATCGCCCGGACAATCGCTGTCCTTGTGTTGTTCTTTGTCGTTTACCGCAAACTTTCTTTACGTTTTACAGTAAAAGACTTGATTCATTTCAATCGTGAGGATGTGAAACGAATCATGAACATCGGAATCCCATCTGCTGGTGAAGGGATCTCGTATCAATTCTCACAACTCATCATCACAGGATTCATCGCAACGATTGGTGAAGCAGCGTTGTCTGCTCGTGTTTATGTATCAAACATCACGATGCTTTGTTTCCTATTTACGCTTGCCATCGCTCAAGGAACTCAATTACTCGTCGCACGCCAAGTTGGTGCTCAACAATTTGAACAAGCATACGGACGTGCTGTGAAAACATTGAAGATCGCTGTTTTCGCAAGCTTCATCTCAGCTGTCGCTCTTGCTTCATTCGGTTCATCGATTCTATCAGCGTTCACATCGAGTCCCGAAATCATTGCAATCGGTATCCCACTACTCTGGGCAAGCGTCATTCTTGAACCAGGTCGCGCGATGAACATCGTGCTCATGGGAACTCTTAAATCGGCAGGAGATGTTCGTTTCCCTGTCGCCATCGGTATTCTATCGATGTGGGGAATCGCGGTCGTCCTAAGTTATACGCTTGGTCTTGGTTTCGGTCTCGGTTTACTTGGAATCTGGATTGCCTTCTCTGCTGACGAATGGTTCCGTGGCATTTTCGCCATGAAACGTTGGCACGGACGGAAATGGGTCCAATACTCACTCGTCAAAGGAGAAACACATGAGCAAAACGAACGTCGAGAGGCTTCTGAAGCAGTCTAAGATTGACTTTGAATCCCTCACTTATCCTGTTGATCTTGATGATTTATCTGCTGAAGCCGTCGCTAGAAAGATTAATTACCCCCTTTCGACCATTTTTAAAACCCTTGTTTTGAAAATGGTCGAAAATAAATATGTCTTCGTCGTCATTTCGGGGGAAGAAGAACTCTCTCTAAAGGCAGCGGCTAAAGCATTGCATTCGAAAAAAGTCGCGCTTGTTCCGATGAAGGAGTTAGAATTCCTGACTGGCTATATTCGAGGTGGTGTCTCTGCCATCGGTGCTAAGAAGAATTTTCCGGTTCTTTTATCGGATCGTGCTATCCATGAACCATTCATCATCATATCCGCTGGAAAACGTGGACATCAAGTTCGATTGAATCCTCATGATTTTTTATCTTTCACTCAGGGGATTCTCTTTACGAACGGCTGAATTCCATCTCCTAATTATGGTATGATGAGTAGTATCGATGAAGTGGCAGGAGGAATCATTTTGTGGAAAGATCGTGTTCGTAATTCAATACCCAACCTATTTACGTTCGGAAATCTGTATTGTGGTTTTTTAGCCATCGTCATGGCAGCAAAAGGTGATTTTCAAAATGCCACCTTACTAATCGTCATCGCGATGATGCTTGATAGTCTGGACGGACGTCTTGCTCGGATGCTTGGTGTAGCAGGCGACTTCGGAAAAGAACTGGACTCATTAGCAGATATCGTGACATTCGGTGTCGCACCTGCAATGATGGCCTACTATACGTATTTCTATGAATTCGGAGAAGTTGGTTTACTAATCTCTGCTCTGTTCCCGTTGTTCGGCGCATTCCGTCTTGCCCGGTTTAATTTATCGGCAACGAATGTAGCATCTGCTTATTTTTCAGGTGTACCGATTACAGCGGCAGGTGGTATTTTGGCTGTCGTCACGTTGTTTAGCGGACGAATGAACGACTTGATGGTCCCACTTGTCTTCACAGGTCTTGCCTTCTTGATGGTCAGTCGTGTCAAGATTCCAAGCTTTAAAGACATTCCCGTTCCGCGCCATACGTTCGTCATCACCTTTACGTTGCTGTACGTGACGTATGTCATGATTGCGCGTAGCAATGAGTGGTCGACGTTTTGGTTCGTTGCTGTTCCGTTGTATATCGCGTTTCTCCTTTTCTCATTTATCAAAAAGAAGAAGCAAAAACAACATTCAAACGGATGATGATAGGAAGTGGTTCGGTTTCTCTTGCGAGAAGCCGGACCACTTTTTTTATAAGACCGCTTCTCCCTCGCTCGTTTTCAAGATATATGGGTATACTTATGACAGAAGCTATTTTGGAAATGGAGGAATGTCACGCATGGAGCAGTTTCATAAACGTCTTTGGATTTTCTTTTCGATTTGGTTCGCCATTGGCTTGATCTTAGTCGGTTTTTCGTTACTTCCCCCTTGGCTCGAGTGGGCCAATGCCGTCTTTTTATTCGCTTCCGGCTTATACGCAGCTCTCTATTTTTGGCATGTCTTACCGAAGGGACGTCTTGTCATCCCCTTCATCTTTTTTGGTTCGATCATCATTGAGTCGATTGGGGTCCATACCGGTTGGCCGTTCGGAACATATCGTTACGAGTCGGATTTCGGTGTCCAGTTATTAGGTGTGCCGATTACGATTGGGGCTGCATGGTTGTCGGTCATGGGTGCGAGTCTCGCTTTCTCCCGTTTGTTCTCATTTCGCTATAGTACACTGATTCTCGTTCCATTGTTTGCCGTTTGGCTCGATTTAGCGATCGATCCTGTTGCTGCTAACGTGAAATCGTATTGGCTTTGGCAAGACGGTGGCTGGTATTACGATATTCCGACACAGAATTTCTTCGGGTGGTATGGAAC
The DNA here is from genome assembly GCF_002440475.1 of Exiguobacterium sp. UBA6282. Taxonomy (NCBI): domain Bacteria; kingdom Bacillati; phylum Bacillota; class Bacilli; order Caryophanales; genus Exiguobacterium; species Exiguobacterium sp. UBA6282. The sequence goes on from NZ_DJUM01000020.1 coordinate 203,619, forward strand.
GGCGCTCGTCTTTTCCTTTTTCATCAATCGCTATCAAGTCAAAGCGACGGATGCCGCACTCGAACAAAACAATCAGTATCTCTTTTTGATGTTGCACACTTTATTCGGTGTAACAGCAGGAGTTGCTGGTCTCTATGGCGTCACTTTGGTCAGCTTAAGTGCGTTCATCGTCTATTTCATTGTGAAACGAGGGGTTATCGTTGAAAGAAGCAAACAAAAGCAAATTAGCTGAATCCGTATTTCATACGTATGTCGATCATGCTTTGATTCAGCGTCATTTTCACCGTGTTTTATACCGCGCAGACGATTTACCCGTCCCAGGACTCATGCTTGCTACGCATAGTTCTTGGTGGGATGGCATGATTCTCTTTCATTTAGATCAAACCTGTTTCCGTCATGATCCCTATGTCATGATTGACCAGGCAGGACTCGCCCGTTTTCCATTCTTCTCCCGTCTCGGAGCTTTCTCTGTCGACCGGACATCGTTCTCTGATATCAAGACAAGCCTTCAATATGCAAAAGCACGACTCCAAAACGGCAGCAGCGTCTGGATGTTTCCTCAAGGGGAGGAACGGCATCAAGAAGAACGACCGATGCACTTAGCAAGTGGAGCAACGCAATTAATGCGTCATGCGAATACCGTGTCTCTCGTCGCCTTCTACTATTCGTACGGACATGAACAGCAACCGGATGTCTATGTAAGGACGCGTCGCTTTTATCCATTGTCTGACGAACGATCCAGTTTCCAAGTAAAACGTCTGACAGTAGAGCTAACAGCATTATATGACGACATACGAGCAGATGCGATGGCAGAGCGTGTTGATTTGTATCGCTGTATCTCAAAACGAAGGGAACCACTCCCTGCGCGAACGGAGCGCTGGTTACGGGCACTTCGGTCATGAGTTGGTTCTTTTTTTTCCTCGCTCTAGCTGTCTGTCTCTACACATGGGTCAATTTAGCTTTTTTACCTCGATTAACGGATGCCGTTCAACCAGATAGTCTAGCAATCTGCATCCCGTTACGTAACGAGGAGCGCAATGTACGAAAATTATTAGACGCACTGGAACCCGCTTTGACATCAGGTATGCACGTCTACTTATATGAAGATCGTTCGACCGATCGGACGCGTGAGTTATTGCTCGATCGGATTGGTCAAGACAATCGTTTTACGGTGATTGATGGTCTTCCCTTACCAGTAGGCTGGGCAGGAAAGGTCCATGCGTGTCATCAACTCGCGAGACGAACGACAGAGGACTATCTATTATTTCTCGATGCTGATGTGACACTGACACCTGATGCAATTTGTCGCTTATACGGAACGTTACGAACAGAACGAGCCGTTTTCCTTTCTGGTTTTCCGTCATTTCCTGTACCGACGTTTCTCGGGAAATGTTTGATTCCGATACAACATGTTCTTATCGCACAGCATCTTCCGATTCCGTTTCGCAAGGTGAAACATCCGGCTTTTGCCGCTGCGAACGGAATGGTCGTCCTCGTCGAACGACATGCTTACGAACAAGTCGGTGGACATGACAGCATTCGAACGGCCCTTGTAGACGACCTAGAGCTTTGTCGTACATTTAAACGACATGGATGGACAACGACACTTGTCGAAGTCGCCCCAGTTGTTTCTTGCGACATGTACGCCACGAATGAAGAGGTCTGGCAAGGTTTTCTAAAGAATGTCTTTCGTGGGATGAACGATTCCTACGTCGTCGGATCATACTTTCTACTCTTTTACTTGATTCAAGCAAGTGTCCTACCTTATCTCATCCTTCACCCATCCTGGCAGATGGGTGGCGCACTGATTCTTCTTTACTCAGCAAGATTCCGAATCGATCGTGCGGCACAAATCCGACATGTTTGGTGGCTTCATCCACTGGCGGTACTCCTTTATGTCATCTTGCTAGCCAGTGCGATGATTCGAAGCTTTAGGAAACGGGAAATCACATGGAAGGGTCGAACCTATTCATAAGGAGGAATCAATAGTATGAAACATATAGCTGTCATCGGAGCCGGTCTTGGTGGACTCAGCGCCGCCATTTCATTAGCGGCAAAAGGGTTTCGTGTCACTGTCGTCGAGCGTAATGCACATATTGGCGGCAAGATGATGCCGATCGTCACAGAAGGACATCGCTTCGACTTCGGACCGAATACGATCACAATGCCGGAAGTCTTTCAGTCTGTCATTCTCGAGTCCGGAGCAGATCCCGATGAATACTTTACATTTACGAAACTCGAGCGCCATACGATCAATCACTTTTCAGACGGACGCACGTTAACCTTTTCGTCTGGGCGAGAAGCGATGCGAACAGAAGTAGATCGTTTCACGAACGGTCAGTTGGCGAAAAACGATATTACCGGTTACCAAGAGGAAGTCGCGAAGTTGCATACGATCGCCAAACGACAATTTTTCACAAATATCGATTCATATGTCCGCCCTTCCCTTTGGCGTGACATGCTAAAAGTGCATCCCTTTCAAAGTCTCCATGGACTGCATAAACACTACTTTAAGGATAAAGAGTTAATTCAGGCACTTGATCGTTATGCAACATATATCGGGAGCAGTCCGTATCAAACACCTGCTACCTTCAGTTTAATCGCTCATTTAGAACTAAATGACGGCGTCTACTTCACGAATGGCGGCAATACAGCAATCGCAGAAGGATTCGCTCGACGTGCAAAAGAACTCGGTGTCGTCTTCCGGCTTGGAGATGAGGTGACCCAGATCGAAGTCGTCGACGGACAAGCAACGGAAATCGAATTGAATCATTTAGAGTATCTACCCGTCGACTTCGTCGTCATGAACGGTGATTTATTGACACAATATCCACGTCTGATCTCAGAAACCGCACGACCTGATTTTAAAAATCCGACGCCTGCTCAAGTCGAACCGTCCATTTCTGCCTATGTCCGTTGCATCGGTCTCTCACGGCGAATCGAAGGACTGGCTCATCATAACGTCTTCTTCTCTTCAGATTACGAAGCAGAGTTCAAAGCACTTTTTGATGAAAAACGTTATGCGGAGGAACCGACGATCTATATCTCCAATTCTTCCGTCACAGCCCCAGAAATGGGACAAGCGGGTGACAATCTGTTTGTACTCGTCAACGCGCCTGCGACAGATACTGGACATGCGATTGATTTTGATACGTATGATCAACTGATCAATCAACGGTTGCAGTCGTTTGGAATTGATATTTCATCAGATGTCGTCTACGAACAACGGGTCACACCACAGGATATCGAACAAACCTTCTTTGCTTATCACGGCTCGTTGTATGGCTTGTCATCCAATGGCATCCGGTCGTCTTTCCTCCGTCCGAGCAACCGTTCAAAGAATGTTCACAATTTGTTTTTTGCCGGTGGATCAACGCATCCTGGTGGTGGTAGTCCAATGGTTACGCTTTCAGGAAAACTAGCAAGTGAACGAATCGTCTCTGCTGTCGCCGCTACCCTGTGAACGTTATGTGAATTGCATATCAATCACTTGTACGGACAACTAAGATTTGATACGATTACTTCGAGTTCAAGAGGTAGTGATTGACCCCACATCCTCAATCAAGCGCAAGGTGACTTCCCCGAGTCAAGAGCGTTGAAGAACTTACTTTTTCTAACCAGCGAAATCAAATGGGACCCACCCATTTCATCACGTGACTCATCGTGTGTCCATTCGCATGACTTACGACGTTCCCCCTTAGATCGTCTCATCCGAATGGTCCACAGATAGCTCGATAAAGAAAAGACCATCCCCGTGGTCGAAACAGACCTATCTCGTAGTCCAGATGTTCGCTCTGGTGTAGAAGTAATCTGAGACTCCCCGGTCTCAGACCATAGAAAAAAGACCTTGGTCCCCGCCAAGGTCTTTTTTCTATGGTCTTGTATTAAATCGTTGCGAGCAACTTCATCTTTTGCCAACGGCTGACGTACGCCCGCTTCGTAAAGACGTCGTAATGATTATCCCGTGCCGCATCGAGAATACCACGGTATAAGAAGGCAGCTGCCTTTAAAGCGCGTCTGCTCTCCCGCGGATACCGATCAAACGATGGAATCGCCGCATCATACAGATGCTCTGCTCGAAGTGCAAC